>JANHAK010000013.1 GCA_024464195.1 Methanomassiliicoccales archaeon
AGTTCAAGCAAAGGGGCAAGCGATGTGTCATCCAGGTCGGCTATATTAACGGAAAAGGCTTTCTTATAGAGACGACGATATTGAAGTAACGTCATAATTTTTCTAGATTCTGCACCAGCTTTGAGTAATTTTGCGGCAAAGCTGCAATCCGTGTCGATCTGAATATCTTCAAAGATATTTCCCGCTGCACATTCAGCGGCTTTGCAAAGCATCATTTCGGCGATCCGGACAGTTTTGTGAAAATAAACAGACGTATACATTAGCGCTCTCGCGACAAGCAATCCTTCAACCGCTACGATCCCGCCCTTGTCGACAACAAGATCGCCGTGAAAGATGCCGATCGTCTGCAATAGCCGATCGAGGTCGATAGTCCCATGAGCGACACCAGTGTAATGCGCATCTCTCAAGAGGTAATCCATCTGATCTGCATCGATGGGACCGTGGATCATCTGTTTTAAATAATTTTTCCCCCCAAAGAAGGTCTGACCATCTTCAATCTCCAATTGAGTTTGATCTGGCGACGACGGGCCGGATGCCGTGATCAGATCGATAACGATTTCTGGCGAGATACCCGATTTGTCAAGCAAGTCCGTGATTGTATTGGATATTCCAAATAGTTTTGAAGTTCGATTAGAAAGAGTCGAAATCTCGCCAAGAATGATCGCTTTAGCGAAGTCAACGTGTGTAAGGCCAATGCGATCGTTCAAAACGACTTCCAGCGTATGTGAATAAGGGGGGTGACCAATGTCATGCAAAAGTGCCGCAGCCATAACGCTATTTTTTTCATCGTGAGGCAGAGATAATGCATTCGCCATTTTCTCAGCGATAAAATAAGTGCCAAGAGAATGTTCGAGACGTGTATGATTTGCGCCAGGAAAGACGAGATGCGCAAGTCCGAGCTGGTGAACACCATGGAGACGTTGCATCTCAGGACGCTCGAGGAGTTCAAGAAAAACCCCTTCTAAGCGCACGCTCCCGTGAACGCTATCGTGAACAACCTTGAATTCTGGCACCGAAAAAGCAATCGATAATACAATATATATCGTTATTGACTGACGATAGCAGTATTCCAGTCCAGCTAATATAAATTAATCGTAACCTCTTTTGAAGTCGCCTACAACTGCGGAACTAGAGTTTAACAACGAATCAATCGAACCAAAGAGAGAAGTTAGCGGATAGAGTGCCTAGGTAAATCCGCCCTTAATCTTCTGCCTGTCAATTTTAATTCCATTTGGAGCAACGATTATGAAATTCCGACCGATTGCAGCAACATCTCCATTCGTATCTCTTGCAACTGCTTTCAGCTCACTGGTCATTCTCTTTAGAGTCAAAGAATCGTTGGCAATTGCCGAGTAGTCGATAATCAATATGTTGCCGTTATATACAGGCTGAGTAATCGTCTGGATATCTTCATATCTGTAAATCTCGGCTATCTTCACCATCCCTTTACCCGAGAGTGGGCTCCCTTCATCGAAACTGAGCTGACCTAGATCAATATACTGGTCACTCTCAACCGTTTCAACTTCCTCTTTGCTCTTCCCGAAAGGCCTCTTAATCAGCGGCATCGCATCCCTTGTTTGTAATTGCCTGTCTCGTTATTAATCTTTTCTCAAAGCTGAGGCTGGCGCGCAGCGAATCTAGATGCATGCCTAGAATCAAAGGAAAAAATAACCAAAGTCAATAATTGCAATTCTTGTCCTCCAGAGTGACCACTTGAAGACAATCTTCCGATGTCACATTTCCTTAATGACTTTTTTTCTTTTTCTTCATCGATTCCAGGCACTTATAACAATAAAAGTACCCCTCAGAATTCTCCCTGATGAGCTCTCCTTGTGAGCTTCTAAAAACTTCTCCGCAATTCTTGCAACGGTAAAGCTCAGGCTTCCTCATCGCCTCTTCTTCCCGTTTGGTCAATTTCAGAAATTTAAGCTTCTTAGTTTCATCCACCTTCTTTTTGCCTTTTGTCTTTCCTTTCTTCTTCTTTTTCTCATCTTTGTTAATGAGTGTTCCCTCCTTGAGATAACGATGGAAAGGAATCATATTACTACTTTGTCCTTTGAAACCTGATTTTGAAGTTTGATCGAGCTCATTTTTAATAATTAGAAATATGCAGAAGCGAATCAATTGATAAATCCTCAAAAAAAGTGTTTAAAAATCAAGCTGTCATTCTTCACTAAATTTCCAGAGTTTATCTCCAACAAAATGAATCGTCTTAACAGCTTTGCCTGGCTTTCTTTTCAACATCTCTTCAGAAGACATGAGTGCTTTACCAATCGCGATCGGTACCTTATTCCTCACATCTCTAACCCAAACAAGATCTCCTTCTCTAATGTTTGGATCAGCTTCTACGATT
Organism: Methanomassiliicoccales archaeon; assembly: GCA_024464195.1. Classification (GTDB taxonomy): domain Archaea; phylum Thermoplasmatota; class Thermoplasmata; order Methanomassiliicoccales; family JACIVX01; genus JACIVX01. The sequence goes on from JANHAK010000013.1 coordinate 2,354, forward strand.
CCGGGACACATAATATCTGCACCGTTGGAGATGTAAGGGACAGCCCCCATGTCCACAGTGACAAACATTCGCTGTGGCTTATACTTAAGCAGCCCCTTCAATGTGAGAAATGCCCTCCCCTTGAAAACGATCGCTTCGATTTCCCCGTTTACGAAAATGACATCGTAATCACCGCTCTCTGCTCGATCAACGGTATCATTGGAAGTAAACGTCTCAATACCCAGTTGCGAGAAAATCTCGCCCGCAAGCGCGTCGATTTCCTTTTTTCTGAGCCTATGACGCTTTCTAATTCTCAGTTCAGCCATAATCATCGATTAATCCGATGCGATAAAAAATTTCCCTCAAATCAGCGTTTTTTCCCGCCGAAGATTCCAAAAAAGCCTTTCTTTTCTCTTCTAGCCGAGCTCCCAATCGTCGCCCCAGTTATCTTTTTTTCCTCTTCTTTCAAAATTGTGTTTGCGGTGCTGGATTCGATAGAAGCGGCTGCAGTAGTCGATATCTCTTTCGCAGGTGACTCGAGTGTTGGACTTATCTTGTCGTTTGCCACCTCACCCTTCGTTATCTCATGAGCAAGTGCTTCGAGCTCGCCGATCTCGTAACTCTTTAGCTCCGCGCCACACTTCGGGCAGCGCGTCAAATCGACATTCACTTTCTCATCGCATACTGGACACTCGATTTCCAGGGATGTATTTTTCATATGAGCTTGCACGACAATAAAAAACTTAAGTGCAGGATATAATGATTGCGCTCAGTTTATCATACTGAGAAAAACAAACAACTTATAATAATCATTATACTGGTAATAATCTTCGTCACCTATATATGATGGTAGTCGGAAGAAATTATCATAATTGAAAGATGCTGTAATGTATGACGAAGTTAAAGTTGCAAACAACTTCCAAATGATGAAAAATGATTTAATGACGAACAGCGATAGCGCCATTAATGCGATGGGGACTTATAGGAATCAGATTGGTAATTGTTGGCGTTAGTCTTTTAATCGCCGCAATCATTCTTCTCAGTATCATACCTCTGGCCATAGGCGGGCTGGATGTTCAAACACCAGAAGATGAAGAAGGTACTTGGAGTATTGAAGGAGATGTCCTGACCCTTACAACACCTGTTGAGATCTACAATGGTGGCTTCTACAATATCGAAGACTTTACGATCTCCTACAAATTTCTGAACGAGAATGGCGACATTGTTATTCAAGGGCGATCGGAACCGGTCGACATCATTGCTGGTAGAACAACAACGCTCAATGTTAGCTTCGTTATCGATTTTAACACTATTGACCCTTCCGAGCTAAAGAAAATTGTCTTCGAAAGCGGATCCTACGACTTTGCTGTGAATATCGAGACTTTCTATATGATGAAACTTCTGAAACTGGGAATCGGATTTAATGAGACGATGGAATGGGAGCCGATGGTCAGTGACTTTGGAATCGATGTAAACGCAGTTTATTATGAGATAAACGATTCAAGCTTCACAGTCAATCTTCCATATTACATTTACATATCTGATATGCTCGTGGGAAAGCAGATGATGGTTCATTGCACCATTAGCAACTCGACCTCTGTCTTAGGAAGCACAGAGAAAACTATTACCCTCACGCAACCCTTTAATGACATACTTGAGCTTACGCTCGAAAACGACGCCGCCAATTGGCTCAGAAACAATTCAGAATCACTGACCATTGTATTCACGCTCGAATTTAAGGGCGCAAGCGCTTCCGAAAATTACGAGTACCTATGGGTGCCACCGGCTTGATAGGAGTGGAGAAGATGAGCGATTTCTCTTTCAATAAAGGAAAACCATGGAAGGGCATCTTTGCGTCAATCGGTGCAGCAGTGAAATATGTGATTGCTCCCATTATAATCATTACAATTATCGGATCATTTGTCAATGAATTCATTGGTGATTATTTAGAGGCGGCAAGAAATGCTGTATTGATTTTTGGTATTCCACTCATCGTCATCAGCTTCTTCAAGGGGTTTTATCCAAAAGGTTCCCAATCAAGATTGATTTTTGCTGTCATCGCAACGGCACTCGCCTCTCTCTGGATATGGTTTGTCTTGCAAGGAGGCGTTTTCGAACTCAGTGTGGAACAGGTCTCTCTAACTGTCAATTACTCGCTGCTGGTTCTTTTGTTTATTTTTGTTGTCGTGCTTAACGGCGTCTTTTACGTCGGCGAATATTTCTCCTATCGAAAGGAGTATCTATCTGGCGAATCAATCAAGAAGGGAAAAGAGGAAAAAATCGTTAATGAAGGAAAGGGGATAACGGAAAAATCCCAGTCTACATCAGAACCGTCAAGTCCCGACGCTAGCACTGATGTGAAAGCAACAGAGGAAAAGGGAAAGAAGTGAAATCGCAGAGAAAGAAAGCAGATTATACATCCTCATAAAACATATAACTCATTTATAACGATGAAAAAAATCCTCCTTCGCATATCGAATTTAATTCTTATTAAATTCTCATCGTCATCACGAGATCTCTTGGTATGTTGCATCGCAAGAATTTTTGCCTACCCCTTTCGCTATAACGGAAATGTGGCTATTCTTTGATACTTGCGGATCGATCTGGCTAGATTTTCAATGATTCTATGAGTCCATATTTTATACGAATGATTTTTAGAAGAGTCTAAATTCATATGAAAATAAGAAAATGTAGGTAATTGAAATGTGATCCAAACCCTCCGTTTGGCACGCTCTATAAAGTTAATTATATTGCGAGGGAGAGAGAATCGATAAATACAAAATAGTCGCTACGCGCCGAGAAGCGAGGTAATTCGATGAGTATCAGTATTGCAATTTGTGAACTCGATAGTGATGAAGCCTTGTGCAAGAAAGCGAAAAACTCGATTATCAAGGTCTATCTCAATTCTGTGAAAGGTCTGGAGGAATATGCTGAGTATGACGATGTGGTAACACTCGAAGACGCAAAGAGAATTTTTGAAAAGGACTGGGAAAATTTTCTGAGGAGAAACAGAATCAATAATGATGTGGACGAGGTCTACATCTCGAAAGTGAAGAATGAAGCAGATGTTAAGAGACTTGCTACCGTCGCTTTCAAGAAATATACTGGATGGATAAATCTTGGAAGAGTTCCTGAGGATCTCAAGAAAAACATTCTGTCTGAGGCTGCCCCTGAAAACAGATTGACCGAGTGGGATATGCTTGGGTTTGATGAGCTTAACGAAACGTGCGGACGATGTCCGCTTTCATGGGACAGTGGACGCGGGTGCATCGGAACGTTTGGTCCTGACAATAGCATGCTTCCTGACATCGCACGCAAGTACGGATGCCAAATTATTGCTAGTATTCCAGATTTTGTCAAAGAGGGTAAGAAATTAAAAAAAGAGGAGATCGAACATCTGATCATGGAAATTTCAGTCTTGAAGGAGAAGCTTCCAAAAGAAGGAAAGATGGCTGTCCGCCGATATGGGGGAGTACTCGAGAGACTTGAGGCTGCTTCAAGAACGAGCCTAAAGTACAACACACGCCTCTACTTTGTCTGACGTAAATTCATTTGAGAAAGTCCACTGATAGATCTATCACAGATGACCGCAGACAGTGCACGAACTCGCACGGCAAACTTCGATTGTTTCCCAGAAGTGATACAAGAGATCACCAATCAAGAGTTTTGATTTAAGTGGATTTCCCAACCCCGTCAGCATTTTAATCACCTCAGCTGCCTCGAGAATTCCAAATGCCCCAGCGGTCACGCCGATGATCGGAAAAGTCGATTTTTTAGGGGGTGGTATTGGAAAGAGACATCGAAGGCATGGTGTTTCTCCTGGCACAATCGTCGTCATCTGACCATGAAATCCCTCAACGGCTGCATGAACAAATGGGATTCTGTTCTTAATGCAGAAATCATTAAGCATATAACGAGGCGTGAAATCGTCGAGGCAATCAACAACAATGTCAACGCCCGCGAAGACTTTCTCAATATTTTCATTCGTCACTTTGACTTTTTTCGGGATAATTTCTATATCCGAATTGATTTTTTTCATTTTCCAAGCTGCGGATTCGACTTTTGAAATCCCTTTTTCCACATCTTCTTCCCAGTGAAGAATCTGTCGGTTGAGATTTGAGATCTCTGGCGATTGATAATCAACAATAACGAGCTTACCGACGCCTGCAACTGCAAGATATATAGAAACGGGAGAGCCGAGACCTCCCTGCCCCATGATCCCAACTGTCGCATTTGCGAGTTTTCTCTGGCCATTCTCGCCAAATCCCTCGATCATTATCTGTCTTGAGTACCTCTCAAGCTCACGATCCGAGAATTTACCATTTTTCAATTCGATAACCTCCTTGCAGATGTGCTTTGCGATCAACGAACATTTTACAATCAACGCCACCAATATGTTTCATTTGGACAATAACGCAAACATACACAATTGTTACCTCTTCAAAGCGGAATGCATCAGATTGGAATTAAAGATTTTCAAGTCAGAATATTTTCTTCTTTTGATAAGTTTACAAGACTAAATCTTATGATAATACTGCTGTATAATGCGTTCTTGTTTTACTGACCGTTTCCTTTTAAAAAAGAAAAACCGATGTCGATTTTTAAACCAGCGAAAAATTGTGTTCAATCAATTCCGAATACATTTTTATTTAAAAAAATGAAGTTGTATGACTAGGCACGCCTGCTGAAGTACCAGCGATAGAGAAGAGCCATATCTCTCGGGAAGATTGCGACGATGTCGCCGTCATTAACACGTCTTTCTAGCGCCGAGTAATCATTATTTAAGAACAAATGACTTGTTTCCTCGGGTTTCAAATCAAGTACCTCTAGAATATCAGCAATACTTTTTACTCTTGAGCCATCCAACTCCGCAATTCCTACTTGTCCAGTCGGGTCCGTGGTAGGTGCCTTTGTCTTCAATTTACCATAAAGTCTCACTTTAATACTCATTTTCAAACACCCTTTTCAATGATCAACCACCAGCGAGAACAGGGAATACGGCAACCCTATCCCCATCGATCAAGCGTGTCTCAAATCCCTGTAGATGATCAATATTGTAACCGTTGACCATGACTTTAACTCTTGGCCTAACCTTTCTTCTGTCATAATCTTCAAAAATTTCGTTTTTTAAATTTCCGAATTTCAAAACGAGTTGTTCAAGTACGGACATGACATCGTCTGCCTCAATATAAATCTCGCTAATGCCCGCAAGCTCCTGAAGCGTCGCGAAAAGTTTCACCCTAACAGTCATTTCAAATAGAGAAAGAGAGAGAAAAGGAAAAAAGGGTTTCGGATTAACTATTGATTCAGTCAGGGTAGACTCGATCAAGTTCTGCGTCTGGAACATCGTAAACGACGTTCTTCGGTGGCAACGGCTCGAGTCTCATGAATTCTGGTAGCCTGTCATGCGCTCTAGTCAGACCTGCGGCCTTGTTGAACTTTCTTTCGGTTTCAAGAATCTTCGCACCGAGCTTCACCGCATCGTCGACTGTCCACGTTGTTCCGAGCACGCCGTTACACGACTCGACCATGCCTTCGAACCCTTCGGGTATGTCCATAATTGCAAAGGCCGTGAACAGGCAGTAGCCACTCGAGTCGATGAATGCGGTGCTCTGTTGCAGCGCCCTTGAGAGATCAGCCTTCTTTGTGTCCATCGGGTCCGCCTTTCCACCGACACCAAGGATCTCAGGGGCAATTGCATATCCAGCAGTATGATCTGCACCCATCGGCGTTGTAGCGTAGGTGACACCAATACCCTTGATGGGACGAGGATCATATGCTGGAATACTCTGGCCCTTGACAGTCGGAATTCTCGTAACGCCAAATGCCTTACCAGTGAATTCCGTTCCGTTCGCGATGATCCGGCCGAGCGGTGATTTCTTTCTCACCTCTTCAAGGAGGCATAGAGCACCCTTGCCATCACCAAACTTCACGATACCTCCTTCCATCGCGACTCCGATCGTACCGCCCATTTCAATCGTATCGAGACCAAGGTCGTTGCACGCGCGGTTCAGCTCTCCGACATCATCGAGATTGTAAATGCCGCAGTTTGGACCAAGCGCCCAAACGGATTCATATTCAAGAACGCCGACCGGATCCTTGCCACCTTCTTTGACCCAGACTTCTGAGCATTGGATAATACACCCGGGGCTACATACATGCGGTCTCTCGCCACCTCTTTTCTTAATGATTTCAGCTTTCTTTTCTCCTGAGACAAGCGGCGCAAGCTCATCGTAGCCAGCGGAGAAATTCCTGTGTGGCAGGGCACCAGCCTCGTTGATAACATTGATCAACGCATCGGTCCCATAGCTGTTCAGGGTTCCTCCAGGTTTCGTAATGTCGTGTTTCTGGAGCGCAGCGGTCAGCTTTTTAGTTCCTTCCTTAAACAGATCTCTGTTCTTTATCTCAACGCCAGGTGCACCCTCATCGTCCACAACGATGAATTTTAGCCCTCGCGTTGCCATTACTGCGCCAAGGCCACCTCGACCTGCATATCTGCTTGGCAATCCATCGATGTCATTAAATGCAACACCAGCTCCAGCACCTCCGAGCTCTCCTGCGATCCCAGTTGCGCAAATCGCGACATCCTTTCCGAAATTCTCCCTCAATTGCGGATAAACTTCGTAAAGACCTTTGCCAACCCATGGCTTTGCATCGAAAAATTCGACTTTGTCCTTTGTAATCTTCAAGAGATAATATTTGTCTTTACTCTGACCTTGAACGATCAACGCCTTGATCCCAAGTTTTGCCAATTTTTGTGCGAAATTGGTACCTGCGTTTGCTTCTTTGATGCCTCCAGTCAGCGGCGATTTGCCACCAACTGAAATTCGTCCAGATGTCGGCGCACTCGTGCCCGTCACAATTCCCGGCGCGAGAACCACTTTGTTGTTAGGTCCAAGCGGATGACAGGTCGGAGGCACCTCTTCAGATACAATCGTCGAAGTTAGTCCGCGGCCGCCAAGGTTCTTCCATTTCTCTGGAACTTCCTCGTATCTGGCCTTCAGTTCGGTCATGTCCACTCTCAGTATTTTGGACGTAAATTATCACCTCCTTGGATACTACTAGCCTTTTCGTATTAAAAAAGCTTACGAATCTCATAATAATTTGTTCAACAGGACATAACTATCTGGATATGCTCATTGAAGCATTTCGTTTCGCTTTATTTCTTATGAAAAGATGCATGAACTGCGAAAATCGTAGTGCACCGATAAGTTTCTTATACTGAATACAGTTGAGGTAGGCCAACAGATGGGTGATTGAATAACAGAAATTGTTATAGAGGTCGATGATCTCACAAAAAAATACGGCGACCTGACCGCTGTTGACAGGATTTCCTTTCAAGTCGAGAAAGGTGAGATTTTTTCTTTGCTCGGTCCAAATGGTGCGGGAAAAACGACGACTGTCGAAATACTCGAATGTCTCAGATCAATGACGTCCGGAGAAGCAAGGGTGCTTGGTCTGGATGTCATGAAAAAGGCAAGAGAGATTAAGTACAAGATTGGAGTACTCCCACAAGATTTCAACGCTTTTGACCTTCTCACCGTCAAGGAGAATATCCAATTTTTTGGAAGCATGTACGACCGAATGCTTGATCCTATGGATTTGATCAAAGTGATGGATCTTCAAGAAAAAGCAGACGAATACTTCAAGAATCTTTCTGGCGGGCTAAAGCAAAGAGTCGGTGTAGCAATCGCCATGGTCAACGATCCAGAGATTATTTTTCTGGATGAGCCAACAACGGGCCTCGATCCAAAGGCGAGGAGAGAAGTCTGGAAAGTCATTGAAGAACTCAAAAAGAAAGGGAAGACCGTAATTCTGACGACGCACTACATGGAAGAGGCAGAGATTCTTTCAGATCGTGTGGGAATCATTGATCGTGGACGTTTTCTTGCGTTGGGTTCGCCACGAGAGATTATTGATGAACATGGATCGGGAAGTCATTGTATAATTGCGAACGCTGATGCAAAATGCCTCAATGTGCTAAAAGAGCGATGGCCAGATCACGAAATTAGGAATGGCAACTTTATTATTCCGCTTAGGGACAAAGACAACCTTGTAGAGATCATTTACGCGCTCGACGGAAGCGGTGGTAATTACGAGCAAATACAAGTTACGAGACCAACACTTGAGGACGTCTTTCTCAGACTAACTGGAAGAAAGCTTGCTGAGGGAGGTGACACAGAGAATGCCGAATAGAATCCTCTCGACCTTAATCAGCTCGGTAAAAATGTTTTATCGCAGCAAATCATCGGTTTTCTGGACGATTGCATTCCCTGTGATTCTCATACTCATTTTCGGAGCTATTTTTAGCGGTGGAAATGGTGGAAAATACAACATTCATATCCAGGATCTTTCGGATTCTCAGATGTCCCACAAATTTATTGAAGCTCTGAACCAAAGTGAAGTCATCAATGTGATCGATGTCGGAAAGGACGTCAACATTTCTGAGTACATCAGAGAGAATAGCCCAACTGCGGTGCTGATCATTCCATCGAACTTCGATTCTGCGTTCATTCCTGGTGCGACAAATAATACAACCCAGCTAAAATTGATGATCGATCCGACGAGCACTTCAGCCAATGTGATCACATCGATCGTCATTTCCGTGAGCGACCATTTCAACCTCGCAATAGCGCAAGGTGGAGAAATCATCACACTCAAGCGCACAGACATCGCTTCAGAGCAGTTTAACTTCATAGACTTCTTTTTACCAGGGATCATCGCATTGACAACAATGACAACGACGATTTTCTGGACAGTCGATATTCAATCAAGATACAGAGAGAATGGGATTTTCAAGAAACTCATGACAACGCCATTAACACGAATGGAGTGGCTCGCTACGCAGATACTTTGGCAGCTGGTTGTTGTCTTCATTTCCATTGCCACGATTCTCGTTGTTGGCATAGCGCTTTACGATGTGGAATTAACACTTGATCCCATTGCTATCCTCATCATTATCTCTTCAAGTGCTCTGTTTTCTTCAATGGGAATGATCCTTGCAAGGTTTATTAAAGAACCAGAAACAGCAGGCACAGCGGCAAATGCTATTACATTTCCGATGATGTTTCTTTCTGGAACATTCTTCCCCCTTGAAACGATGCCTGAATATCTCAGAGCAGTCGCACAGGTGTTGCCGCTGACGTATGTCAGTGACGGTCTCAGAGATGCGATGGTATATAACAATATAGTAGGAGCGACGAACAGTCTGGTCGTCGTCGTTATTCTTGCAATGATCTTCTTTTTAATTGGGGTCGCTGTATCGAGATGGAAAGTTGAATAATCGTCGAACCAAAGTGTTTTTTCCCTTTTCACTTTTCATATTTCCTAATGTACCTGGCATCATTCACATATGTGAATATTTGTTTTTTTTAGCTTGAATCCCTATGCGACATCACAAATTTTCATAGGGTCTTTTTCCTCAATAAAATGAACAAATCAACATTACAAGAGACTCGAGACCTTGAATTATTGTTGAAATCACGAGTTATATATGCCTATTCCAATTCAACCAGTTGCATCAAAATGAATTGTTATCGTATCAAGAATCAAGATTTTCAATCAAATCTTCAGTTTATTAAATAAATTAAATGATCAGAGTATTCACTTCCATCTAACTAGGATTTCTTCGCGACGGAAAACTTTTAAACTTACATAAAAAACGCCAACATCAATAGCCGCCGTTAAGAGTATGAACCCAGCCATCAAAACGAAATCGAGCGTCACAAGACCTGCTATCGCAATAATGAAAAAGGCAACGACTGGTAAAACGACTAACCCTCCGATCTGTTGAGAAGCTCTCACATCGCTGACCTTTGAGGAAATTAGCATGTTAATCAGGATGCTGAGAATGCAGAAAAGCGGGGCGAGAATGAAGACTCCGACGAGCCAAATAAGATTTGGAAGAGGATAATAGCCAATGACAGGTTGCACGATGATATCAACGAGAATCACGAACGGTACGAGGCTCGCCCAAGTCACGAGCATCGTCGGAAGGAATATGGAGATTGATTTTCCAGCGAGGAGTTCCGTATCTGTAGTAGGGGTTGCAAGTAAAGGTTCAAGACTCTTGTTGATCTTCTCCCCAACAAAACTGTAAGAAGCGATGACCGTCGGTATCACGGCGGGAATGAGAATGAAAAACATAAGTAACGAGTCAATGAAGACTTTCAAGAACTTCTCTGCCTCATTTATCTCACCAATAACAACGCAACGATCAAGCACAGAATCGATCCTTGCAGTATTTTCCAGATTGCTGTGAACCACGAGAGTGCTATTGATTCTCGATTCAACGATGAAAGAATCAAAGACAATAGATCTTGAAACATCGCATCCTTCGATTATGCATCCTGTCACGACCGAATTTGTCAAATTCACATCAATCAGTCTCAAATCCTTGATCGAGACATCAGTGATATTCCCACCTACAATAGTCGCAGAGATGTTGAATGTGAGATCGAGGGGTCTCTCGTCGGTGGGCTCAGCGAACATCGTCACTGGAACAAGATAAACAATTGGCATGACGAATGCCATAACGAGAGGCATGGCGATAAGGCTGAAAATGATGTATTTATTGGTCCGGAATTCAGCGAGATCCTTTCGCGCAACGATCCAAACCTTATCTAGCCTCAGCGTATCCCCCCTACTAGTCTGAGGTATATCTCCTCGAGACCCCGCCTCAATTCCTCGACGAATTCAACTTCTGCGCCAGCATTGATCAGCGATCGGACGATCAGAGGATTATCATTCTCAGGATTTTCAACATCGATTGCAATTGTGTTTTCATTTTCATGCACAGATCGTACAAATGGAAGAGCGTTGACCGCAGCAATTATCTCTGGTGTGATTTTTTTCAATTTGACAAGTGTCGTTCTTCCCCAGAATTTATGGGCAAGATCATCCGCGGATCCGACAGCAAGAATCCGGCGCTGTATGATGCCGACACGATCACAGATTCTCTGCGCATCGTCAAGATTATGCGTATTAAGGAAGATTGTTCGCCCTTCCTTCTTCAAATCTAGAAGATAATTACGCACGGTGATCGCAGCCTGGGGATCAAGTCCAGAGGTTGGCTCATCAAGGAAAAGGAAATCTGGCTCATGAACGAGTGCTCTCGCAATCGCGATCTTCTGTTTCATTCCTTTTGAAAACTTCGCGATTGGATCATCCCGCCTGTCCCAGACATCGAGCTTCGTCAGAAGATCTCTGATTCTCTGATCCCGTTTTCCCTTCGGCACACCATATAATTGCGCAAAAAAATCCAAGTTGCGATATGCACTCAACGATTCGTAAAGTCCTGGGTTCTCAGGCAAAAGACCAATCATACCACGTATTTTGATCGCATCATCAGGATTTGTAATATCGAGGCTATTGATATAAGCTGTACCAGCGGTCGGAGCGATCAAACAACAGAGCATTCTTACAGTCGTCGTTTTTCCCGCACCATTCGGTCCAATAAATCCAAATACCTCGCCATCTTTGACAATCAAGTTGAGATCTTCGACGGCTGTGATACTGCCAAAATTTCTCGTAAGGCCAACCGCTTCAATCAGATGATTCACCGCCGCAACGCTGGATATTGTATATGTAACGATAAGTGAATAAGATTAGTAAGATTAAAGCCTTGGCCTATATTCTGGCG
>JANHAK010000191.1 GCA_024464195.1 Methanomassiliicoccales archaeon
CCTCCATCTTCAAGAACAAATACCTCGCCGTGTTCGAATGGATTCATTGTTCCTGCATCAATGTTCAGATAGGGATCAATCTTTATTGCCGTGACATTCAGTCCTCGTGATTTCAAAAGACGGCCGATGGATGAGGCGGTAATTCCTTTCCCCAAACCAGATAGGACGCCACCGGTGACAAAAATGTACTTCATTTTCTCTACGGGATTGGTCGATACCCTTACAATAATAATAATTTTGCCCTGTCCTGGGTTTTCCGGAACAAAATTCGCTATGAAAAATTACAATGTGAATTATGCGGAAGAATTGTCTAATGGAAGATACTAAATTTAAGATCATTGTTTCCTCAAAAAATGTGTTAAATTCACAGGTGAGCGCGCATGAGGTTTCTCGTCATATCTGATATTCACGGTCGTGAACGCGTGATTAGCTGGGTAAATAGACTAACAGAGGAAAGAAAGGCAGATGGAATCATTGTTCTTGGAGACATTACGCAGTTCGGTCCAGCTGATTGGGCAGGACATTTTCTGAGTTCACTGAGATTGCCAACCTACGCGATTCCAGGCAATTGTGATCCACATGAAGTAATCCACTGGATTGACCGATCGGCCATTCTCTTGCATGCGAAGAAGGTCAGACTGGGAAACGAAATCTTAGTAGGATTCGGTGGATCCAATCCGACAATTTTTAACACGCCTTTTGAATTACAAGAGGAGGAGATCGAAAGGGAATTGAGAAAGATTTCAGAAAAAGGTATGATTTTGATGACTCACACGCCGCCATATGGAATTAACGATATGGTTCCATCTGGTAGACACGTCGGAAGTACCGCAATTAAGAAGATCGTCGAAGAATTTGAGCCGAAGGTTGTTCTCTCGGGTCATGTCCACGAAGCTTGGGGAATTGAAAAAATTAATGATACATTATACGTTAATCCAGGTGCGGCAAAGGATTCCAGAGCAGCATTGCTGATTCTTGATGATCATCCTCAAGCGGAACTGATTGCATTGGCTCTTTGAAGAGCATATATGGATCGATAGATGGTTGCTTTGGATTATGATTTAAAAAAATTAAAGTTAGATGAGCCAAATCAATGGATGTAATAGGATTTGGTCAATGTTCATTTGACGCACAATTAAAGACTTCTTTGTGGTTTTCTGGTCAATCAATAAATGGATTCAATGTATTAAGCAAAGAGTCAAGCAGAGAATCCAAAAAAAATAGACAACCCAGACAATAATCAATGGAATAATCAATGAAAAGATGTTGATGGGATAGAAATCTTTGAGCTAACTGGTTAACAATCAACACCTTCCAAGATGATTTCCAAATTATGTAAAACCAAGTTATATATATTACGAGCTCAAATAAACACAAGTAGCCTCGAAATCACAAAAGAAATTGTTGATTCGAGGTTAAGAAACGCGATTGAATTATATATTCGATCGTTTCATAATAAACAAACGGTGTTTAAAATGTCTAAGGAGGAAATTTTGAAACTGCTGAACCAGGCTCTTGAATTGGAGCACGGCGCATATGTGCAGTATCTCAGCCATGCAGAGGTAGTTGACGGGATTAATGCGGAGCCAATAATTGAACGACTCAAAGAGATAGCTAACGATGAAAAAGCCCATCAAGAAAAGTTCAGAACTTTAATAGGATTGCTTGGTGGCGTTCCAAGTATGGGTATTGCAGAAACACATCCTGCAAAGGACATCAAGGGAATACTAGAACAGAACCTCAAAGATGAAAAAATGGCTGTTGATACATATAGGGCGATTCTAGAGAAACTCAAGAAAGAGAAGATTAAGTACTACGATTTTCTGCTTGAACACGATATCCGCCACATTTTGATGGAAGAACAGGAACATATCACGGAATTGGAGCTATTGCTTGGAACACAAGGTAGCAGCTATTAGTCCGTCTTCTTTTTTCATTTTATTTTTCTATTTTATTGATCTTGTAAATACATAAATGATTTCAAGACAGAAACGATTGAGAAATCACGACAATTTCATCTCGCTGGGAATTGAAAGCTATTCGAAGATTATGGTCTTAGGAGACAAACTAGTTTTCCTAATTGAATTCATTCGTTTTTCACAAGACGTTCCGATTTCCTCATTGGTTACTATTTAAATCATAACTGTGAAGATCTTGTTCCTTAGTCCTTTGAAAGAACTCAATCGTTTAAGAGAAATTAAACTATGTTAGAATTATAACGAGACCTAATTCAAGGCCGAATAGAAAAACAAGAGCTAAGGCTGTTTTTACGATCTCGATGAATTTCATCTCGTATGGGTTTATTGGTTTTTCATTTTCGTTCATCATACCACCTCCGGTGCAATCTGCTAAATATTTCGTTCAAAGTGTTTCATTAATGAAACCTTATAAGTTGCCGCCGAAGCGCATTTCCATTTTTAAATTTTTCTATTGATTATCTTAAAATGTTTTAAAATGGGTGACAATTTCTCTAATTTGCATGATATCTGGTGTTGTTAATTTCATGTTTTAGATTGTCTAAATTGCGTTTGCCATTTTGAATTCAAAACATTTTAACAATAAGAGTAATTTGAGATTAAAATCAAAGATATGGGTCTTTTAAATTAAAGGCGTTCTCACAAAGAAACGAACTGATTTTCAAAATTTTGTTTTTTGTTGCTAATGAGGGGGGGAGAACTGGCTGAAGATTGTTGTTTCTTATATTGCAAACTACAGTGGATTTTTGATCGTTTTTGAACACCGAAAATTCGATCGTTCAAACTTGTTATCCATAGTCTGTTATTCTTCTCTCAAAAGTTTTTTCTAATTCTTATGATATTTCTATTATGGGGAGTCCCCGTGGACCTTCTCCAACTTCCCCACCGTTTTATCTTTTTCTTCGGGGACTCCTCACCATGATTTTCTAT
>JANHAK010000192.1 GCA_024464195.1 Methanomassiliicoccales archaeon
TGAGGGAACACGAACTGAAGGGGATCGTGGTCGAGGTCAGCATATTGACACCACCACAGATGATCAAGGTCTCTGATCCAAAGAAGCTGCCAGAACGGGTCATCATTGGTGAAGATGGTCTCATCGTCGAAATGGGTCCCTTTCGCGGGCTTCTTTTGCCGCAGGTTCCCGTTGAATATGGTTGGGACGTGGAAGAGTTCCTCGCTCACACTTGTATGAAGGCTGGTTTAACACCTGACTGCTGGTTGGACAAGCGGGCAAGATTTTTTAAATTTCAGGCGGAAATTTTCGCCGAAGAAAAACCGTATGGATCTGTCGTAAGGAAAACACTGAAGTGATTCGATGGAGACCGTTGTCGAAGGCCGAGCGTTTTATCAAGGAGATCTTATCGAATGCTGTATTGGTATTGAAGGAGGAAAGATTGTTTCAATAAAGAAGGTCTTGAAGGGAGAAAAGCACTACAATTATTCCAGTAAGCTCATTCTACCAGCGGCAATTGATGCGCACGTGCATTTTAGGGATCCTGGTCTGACGCATAAAGAGGATTTTCAAACAGGTACAATAGCAGCTGCCTTTGGAGGCGTTTCGTGTGTTTTCGATATGCCTAATACGTTGCCGCCAGCAATCTCGAGCGAGACGATCAAGGAAAAATTGGACTCGGTCACAAAGAAGGCATGGATCGACTTTGGCCTCTTTGGGGGTTGTGTTTCTTCCTTTAAACCTGAATCAATCGCCAATATGGTGATTGGCTATAAGTTGTTCATGAGCTCAACAACTGGAGTGCTCCTCGTACCAGATGATCAATCATTGACAAAAATAATGACATCGGTTTCTAAGACTGGAAAAGTAATCGGTGTTCATGCAGAAGATGAAAGGATGATTCGAAAGCTTCCCGAAAAAAATCTTCTAGATCATGATCGCAATAGACCGATTGAGGCGGAGATCAGTGCCATAGAAAAACTCGTTTCGAATTTTTCAGAAAATCGAGTTCATATTTGTCACATATCTTCAACACGGAGTTTGAAATCAATTAGAGGCACGAAATTCACGACCGAGGTGACACCGCATCATCTCCTTCTTGACAATACGTGCGAACTTGGAGCGTTTGGGAAAGTCAACCCACCATTGAGAAATAGAAATGAACGGGAGCTTTTGTTCGAGGCATTTATTCGGGGAAAATTCGATATTATTGCTTCGGACCATGCACCCCATACAATCGAGGAGAAAGAAGATGATTTTGATATTGCCCCGTGTGGAATGCCTGGTGTTGAAACAACAGTTCCGCTTATGCTCAATCTTGTAAGACGCGATCTCATTGATCTCAAGACATTTACGAAATGCGCCTGCGAGAGACCTGCTGAAATTTTCGGCTTGCTCAAGGGAAAGATCGAAGTCGGTTTTGACGGCGATCTCATTGTTGTTGATCACAAGAAGATCGAAAGAATCAAGGCGGAGAATCTTCACAGTAAGTGTGGTTGGACCGCCTTTGATAATTACGAAGCGATATTCCCGCGTGCACTTTTCGTTAGAGGGATGCTTGTAATGGAGGATCGTTCAATCGTAGGCGAACGGATCGGGAGGAATGTTGTTGTTAAAGGAGAAAAATCTCAACATTGACCTTTCTCAACTTCGGGGCTTCAGATTCAAATGTCTTGAAAGTTGCCAGCTATGCTGTCTTTGTCAGCCTGAGCTTTTGCAGGAAGAAGTAGAATATTTTCTCAAACATTACGGAGACGCTGTTTGTTTTAAGAAAAGACCGCATCAGCATTATGCCATCAAGTTAAAGCAAAATCAAGGGCCTTGTGTTTTTCTTGTCGATAGAAAATGCATGGTCTACGATTCCAGACCCCATTTCTGCCGTCAATTCCCAATTCATTTTCATGTCTTAGATCGAATTCAAGCGGAGCTTGATCTTTCATGCAGGGGAATATGGGATAATCGGGGAGATGATCTCGAAGTCCTCGCATCACAACTAATTTATGACAAAATTGAAGCCTTCACTGAAACTCTGAAGGAATCAAGAAAGCTCTACTCAGAATTCATTTCGGAATGTCGAGGCGCAGGATTGTGGAAGGATCCAGGAGATTTGAGAATACAAGTCAATCAATCCCTTGAGAAATTTTTGGATTTGAGGTTCCTTGCTCGAGTGCTCGAATTGTCTGTTGAAGACGATGAGCTGAATTTGGGCGAAATAAAGAATGAAGAATCGTTGAAAATCGAATCTGTTGATATCGTAAAAGTCGCAATGAAAGCAACCCTCGACTCGATATCTGTTTCCAAAATCGTTGATGCGCCAGTATATTGCGATGACGAAGGTTATTGGAACGTGTTCATGACAAAGGGAAGCAAGATCAATTGGTGTAGAATACTTGATGATGGAAGTATTGAGCATATTGAGACGATCGATCCGAACTCTGTGGAATTGTTGGTACCTGATCAGAATGGAAGGAGGTTGCTCTCAAAATATCTGATGATGTTAAATGAACGCGACAGTGTTCTCGGATACGCGTGCTATCTCGTTGATTCTTTTGAATACGAGGATTTTCTTTCGAACGTTTACTTTGGCGTTATCGGTACTTCGATTCTCGATTTGCTGTGGAGGGGTTCACTATTAGCCTTTTTGAAAGGAAGGAAACTCGATGAAACTAGCGTTAAGGAAGCAATTATATTCTTTGATATGGACTTACTGGATGCACCGACGATCGGGGCTTTCGTATAATTCAACCAATCAACAAACGCAAAGATTCAAATAGTCTGGGCGTTATCGGGCAACTTGGTGACTGAGCATGCAAAAACCTCTCACGGTTCTCAATCAGGCCATTAATCGCCATGTCATCGTTGAGCTCAAAGCGAACAGAGAGTATAGGGGAATTTTGGACGGATACGATCCTCATATGAAT
>JANHAK010000193.1 GCA_024464195.1 Methanomassiliicoccales archaeon
TCCCTGGTACTTTGCAAGTTCCACTTGGCAACCTAGATGGTTCATAAAAAAAGGCAAAATCGAGGATCGTAAAAAATCAATAATTACTTAATTTTAAATTGCAGAGTAAGATCCGGCTCCACTTTGTGCAATCACATCGCCAAAATATCAGTGAAGGCACCAATGCCTGAATGAAAAAATGTAAACCGATTTTGCAAAAAACTTGAGAAGAGCCATCAAAAGGCAAAATTGATAGCTAGAAAGATTCCATAGAGAATTAAAAGCATAGCACCATATTTTCTATTGATACCACCGTGGCGCCTCAGCAAAAGAATCACCAGAAGAATAAAAAGAACGAGTGGGATCACGCCTGTGATCAGCAACATGTTACTAAGCGGCAAACTCTGAAAGATTCCACCCATTCCTGCGACGACGAGTGTATTGAAAACGATAGAACCAAAGCTGTTTCCCAAAGCAATGTCCGTTCCTTTCTTAAACGCGGCGACAATGCTCACCGTTATTTCGGGAAGAGTGGTTCCGAGCGTCACGAGCGTGAGACCGATCAAAAAGTCGCTTATCCCAAAGGCTTTTGCAAGATTCACTGCAGAATCAATTGAGATTTGCGCCCCAATGAGCAGGATCATAAGGCCCACTAGAAGGGTTAGTGCGCTCATCAATGGCTTAGGGCATGGAGAACAAATTTCCTTGTATTCCATGCTAACAGCGTCGCTTGGCTTTTCCCTTCTCGACAAGAAAAATAAGATAATAATTGCCAGAGGAAACAAGATGATCATCAGGGAACCGTCAAAGATCGAAATTTGACCATCAAATGCAAGCAATAGAAAGAGTATTGTACTCAAAAGTGCAACCATGCCTTCTCGTCTGACCATGTCAAACCTGATGACGATAGGAGAGATTATTGCGCAAAGAGCGAGAATAAAAGTTATATTCGATACATTCGCACCTATGACATTACCGAGGGAGACTGTTGACACTCCCCGCATTCCCGCAACAAGACCGAGGAAGAATTCTGGAGCAGATGTTCCGAAAGCTACAATAGTCGTTCCAATAATAAATGGTCTCACCCCAATTGCACTCGCAAGCTTAGCCGCTCCATCAACGAGGTATCTGCCTCCAAAATAAACAGCAGTAAATCCAGCAATAAGAAAGATGAGATTGTTGAGAGTATCCATTTCAAGATGGGACATCAACTAACCTCTATTTATTCTGTATAGATGGGCTACAGTTGACAAGACCATCGATAGCTACGCAGCAAATCAGATGTTTCGAGGATCTGAGTTAAAAATTTTAATTAGAAAACCGACCAGTATAAGATGCCTAAGTGCGCTCTCATCATTTTTTGGTTAACGATAAGAAATGCTCGATGCCCAACAACGAGTGCATAAAGTGTATCCGTAGGTGATCAAGAGAGGGAGGTTAAACGTCGACAAGCTTAACGCCTTCTTTTTCAAATCTCTCACGTAAATTTTTGAGAAAGGTCGAAATAATTTCATCTTTTCTATTAATTTCCCTGATCCAAATCTTGATTGCCAGTTTTGTTCTCGTACCCTGAATCTCGACAACGTTGACCTGTGGATTGAAAAAATTCATGTCGATTTTGCCTTCAAATAATGTTTTGAAACGCGGCAGTTCGAGCAATTTATTAATTCTTGATTTTTCTTCTCCGATTACATTAGGTAAAATGAAATTATTTTTGTCCGCTTCATCCATCACGATCCTCGCGATGCGATCGACATTTTCGTCCCTCGAAATCCACACTGGCACCGTTAGGGCAACAAAACCTCCTTTTGTGTAATTAATTAATTTATTTCCAATTAAAAAAGAATTGGGAATGTAAAGAATGCGCCCATCTAAATCACGCATGACTGTATTGATGAGGTTAACATCTTTTACGCGGCATAAACCGGTCGCGGGCATGCCTCCGACCTCAACCCAGTCTTCAATTTCAAAAGGCTTCGTGACTGAAATAAGGATGCCAGCGAATGCATTCTGTATGACCTGTTGCGATGCGAGAGCAACAGCAATACCAATGACACCAAGAGAGACGAGAAATGCGGAAATATCCAATTTGAGGATTTCCCAGAAACCTATGTAGAGACCAACGATGATAAGTAAATATTGAGTGAATTTTGCGATCATCTTTGATCGCTTCTTTGTGATTCTGACGTCGAGGACTCTTCTAATCAAAGCATAGGCACCCTTCGCAAGAATAACTGACAAAACGAGTACGATAAGAAATGCGATTAGATCAAGTATTGTCAGGCTGCCAACTATTGGATCGTCGAGGAACAATTCTTTTAACCTCCCTTATTCAGCTATTACATCAAAATACCATCTGTTGCTCTTTTCCTACCAATCCTTATGATCATTAATTAATTTCCTTTTCAATCTTTCCAAGTTCCGCCAAATGACTCCTTTACTTAATATCACGAAACAATTTCTTGAAATGTTGGCAATAAAAAACATTATTAGAGTTAATAACACTTTGAATCGTTTAGCCAAGGATTTTGTTTCAATTTTTTACGATAAAAAATTCTCAAATCATTTGACTCGTAAAGTTAGCAATAAGGCGAACGAATAGCATCGCCATTTCAATATCGGCCAGTTATCAAGCTAATCCCACATAATCCCCCAATCAAAATTACGACTTCATCCAGAAGCAAAGAACAATCGATGTGATATTTTTTCCTCGAATTAGTTTCATAAGCCAATAGCGTTAAAATCTCAGGTTCATTGTTTCCGAGAAAGTTCATTTTGTCATAATTAGTTGATATTAACAACTGCGCAAAAAGAAGCTTCTGCGATATGGTATTTGGCGCGTTGGTCCTGAGAATTTCCCGATTTATTATCTCTCTGAAGTAGCCACGACAATAGAAAAGAGAGTGCTCAAAATTCCT
>JANHAK010000194.1 GCA_024464195.1 Methanomassiliicoccales archaeon
GGGAGGTTCGGCGTCACGCCTGATTATTTGAAGAAGGTTGCCGCCATTGAGATCAAAATAGGGCAAGGTGCAAAACCGGGGCATGGTGGCCATCTCCCTGGTGAAAAGGTCACCGATCTTATCTCGCAGACGAGAATGATACCGACGGGTACGGATGCACTTTCCCCATATCCACATCACGACATCTATAGCATCGAAGATCTTCAGCAACTGATCTGCGCTTTGAAAGAAGCCACGGACTATAGAATTCCCGTGGGCGTCAAGATTGCAGCAGTGCATAATGTTGCCGCAATCGCATCTGGCATTGTGAGAGCAGGAGCTGATTTCATCACGATCGATGGATTCAGAGGGGGAACTGGTTCAGCCCCGCGTGTGATAAGAGATCACGCTGGTCTCCCGATTGAAGTAGCTGTTGCTGTCGTCGACAAGCGTCTCACAGAGGAGGGGTTAAGAAATAAGATTACACTCTGTGCTGGTGGCAGCATTAGGTCATCCGCCGATATGATTAAGATTCTGGCACTGGGTGCAGACGTGGCTATGATATGCACCGCGGCGTTAGTCGCAATGGGCTGCAGGGTTTGCCAACAATGTCATCGAGGCTTGTGTGCCTGGGGAATTGCAACGCAGAAACCAGAGCTCACCGCGAGGCTCGATCCGGAAATCGCATCTGCGAGAATTTCGAGGCTTTTCACGGCATGGAATGAAGAGCTCAAGGAGGTGCTGGGAGCTATGGGTATTGATGCTGTTGAGAGCTTGATTGGTAATAGGGATAGGTTGAGGTACATCGGACCAAATCCAAAGATTGCCGAGATCATGGGAGTTAAACATGTCGGCGAAGGGTGGGGTTGAAATTGAATTCGGACGGAAAATTCAAGATCAATGGCTTTACTGATCATCACATCGATTTCAGTTTCGAAACACATGGTATCGTCAAGACAGCTACGATTCGGGCGGACAAGCGGGATCGCCTCGGTCATCCACTTGATTACAAGATTCTCAATCTCGCAATAAAGAAGTGCGTTAACGCTGGTTATAAGCACATCGTGATTGAAGGCGCTCTTGGGCAAAGATATATCGGCGCCGCTCTGTCAGATCCCGATGTCAAGATTGAGGTACATGGGACCCCTGGTAATAATCTCGGGGCGTTTCTCGACGGGGCAACAATTGAAGTTTTTGGCAATGCCCAGGATTTGACGGGAAATACAATGAATTCAGGTAAGATCATCGTGCATGGTAATGCGGGTGATGTGACGGGACTTGCTGCAAGATGCGGTATCATCCTGATTAAGGGGAATTCTGGTTATCGAACGGGAATTCACATGAAAGAGTTTGCTGGTATGAAGCCTTCAATTGTTATCGGTGGAAGTGTTAAAGATTATCTTGGAGAATACATGGCAGGCGGTACGATTTTGGTTTTTGGTATCGGTATCGATGAGCGGGCAGTCTCTGGAACCAACATAGGCGCGGGGATGCATGGTGGAATTATTTTCATTAGAGGTAGGGTGAACAATCATCAATTGGGATCAGGAGCGACTTTTAAAGAAATAACGGAAAATGATAGGACGCAATTGGAGACACTTGCAACGGAATATGAGGCTGCTTTCGGCACAGAAGTACCAAGAGATTGGGAAAGTTACACAAAGATAGTACCGCACACGCATCGACCGTTCCACGGTCATTACGATCCAACACTCATCTGAAAGTCTTTGGTCTAGAGACCAGGAAATCTCATCACAGATTCGAGGACGATCTGGACTTTCAGATCGACCAGGCCAATTGGTACAATTTTTTTTCCGATGAGATCTTCGAGGGCTCTATTATCCGGTGCGTGGAGTCTGATCATGATGCTTCTTTCGCCAGAAACATAGAGCGCCTCCATTACCCCTGGAATTTCTTTCAATTTCTTTAAATCGTCAGCAACAACGTTCTTTGCGAGATTTGCGAAAATGATTGCGTCGGCTTTCATGCCTGTTTGCTCGGTGTTGACGATCGCCACGTAACCCAGGATGACGCCGTCATCCTCTAATCTCCTTATTCTATCTCGAATCGTTGACGGAGACCGGCGTAGTTTCGACGCAATCTCATTGTATGTCATCTTGCCCTCGGTGGCAAGAAGTTTGACGATCTTTCGATTCATCTCGTCGATAACTACCACGTCCGGCTCCTCCTAATGCCGTTGAGTGATTACGGATTCCTAACATATATTCCTTTTTGAATTTTCGCCTTTATAACGGAAAAAGAACGACATATTCGCCGTTTGAGCGTAATTCTCTTGGATCTTTTTCGGGAGCTATTTTGCAAATCTCACTGTCTCGGTAACTATCCGTATGCTCAATCTCCATTGCTGATCGGTTTTTTGTCGTTCTATGGAATTACATTTGATCGGCGATTGGCTAGCTCTTGCTATCCCCTTAAAATCTTCATGACTTAGAGGTGGGGAATACATACTCGTATCATTTAGCTACATCGCATTGTGGTTGCTTAAGAAAGAACTTCCTCGACGATTTCCAAGTAAGCGAAACTTCAGGCAGGCATAGCGCTTTTTACCCTTCCATCTGAATCATAGTATTTCTTTCTGAACCAGAATGCGACATTAACTAGACTGATCAGAACAGGGACTTCGACGAGAGGACCAATGACAGCGGCAAATGCAACTCCTGATCCAATGCCAAATATCGCAATTGCGACAGCGATAGCAAGTTCGAAGTTGTTGCTCGCGGCCGTAAAGCTCTGAGCGGTGGCATGTGGATAGTCGAACTTCATGCGGATTGAGAGGCGGAATGAAAGTAGGAACATAATGGTGAAGTAAAGTAGTAGTGGTATCGCGATTCTCACTACATCGATTGGCAGCTGCAATATGTATTCTCCCTTCAACGAAAACATGACGACGAT
>JANHAK010000014.1 GCA_024464195.1 Methanomassiliicoccales archaeon
GTCTAGGAACATGTTGGATTGGTGCGTTTGATCCAGAGAAGGTTGCTGAGTATCTAGGTGTTCCGAAAGGGTTGGTTGTTACGGTCTGCATGACATTAGGATATCCGGCGGAATCCCCAGAACCAAGACCGAGAAAAACGCTGGAAGAACTGGTATTCTGGGAAAAATACGGAGAGAAATTATGAAAATTGTTGATATGAAAGATCTAAAAGAAGTCTCTTCACCAGGTGAGCGGGGTCAAGTAACTATCATCGATTGCATTAACGAAAAGGACATTGTGCTTGGTGTGAGAGAAATTGGGCCAAATTCGATCGCTCCAAAGCGCCCACATCATCATCCGCTGCGCCAGGTGATGTTTGTGATCGAAGGAACGGGTTCTGTCACCAACGGCATCGAGAGATATCGATTTAAACCCGGAGACTTCATTATAATTGATACCAATGAAGAACATTATTTCGAGTCTGAAGGAGATAGGGTCAAAATGATTGAGGTGCGTTTCCCATAATGGATCTGATTTAAAAAAGTGAGATCATTTTTTTTGCCGTTGCGCCAATTGAGAATCGAAGAAAGATCTTAGGTACTCCATAAAATCCGAAATCGACAAGGCATCGTTTCTTTGATTATTTATTAGTTGAATATCGCATAGGATTTTGGAGCTTACAAAACCGTCAATGCCGAATACAATCAAATAAGAGAAAAATTCCTTCCACTTCTGGTATCCATCTGTGCATTATCATTAAACCAAACCGCTGATTTATTAGGGATAAGATTTATAACAATCGTTAATCTATCACTTTTCTGATATTATGACGACCGGAATGAGACGATATCTCAAACAAGAATACATATGGGCAACTGCAAGGATTGCCCTTGGGTGGATGTTGTTCTGGGCCTTCATCGATAAGGTGTTTGGACTCGGGTTTAGCACAACACCACAGCAATCTTGGATCTCTGGGTCTTCTCCAACAACAGGGTTTCTGAAATTTGGTGTTTCGGGCATTTTCGCAGATGTATTCAAAGCCATGGCTGGCAACGTATTTGTCGATGTCTTTTTCATGGCAGGCCTATTGCTTGTGGGCATTGCTCTTCTGCTCGGCATCGGAACGAAAATTGCTGGTTACGCCGGTGCCCTCCTCATGTTCATTCTCTACCTGACAAACGTGCCTCCAGTACACAATCCACTGATCGACGAGCATATCATTTACCTAATTGTGCTCATCGGCATCGCGAACGTCAAGGCTGGTCATACATGGGGACTTGGAAAGTGGTGGTCAAATACCTCTGTCGTCAAGAGGTTCCCGATCCTCGAATGAACTAATCATCGCTATGAAAAAGCAGGCTCACCAAGGCTTTTTTTTTCTTAATTTTTTAATCAATTTAAATAAAAATCAGAAAAGATTTTTAAATGATAGTCGATGACCTATAACGAAAATTGTGA
This sequence comes from Methanomassiliicoccales archaeon, assembly GCA_024464195.1. Taxonomy (GTDB): domain Archaea; phylum Thermoplasmatota; class Thermoplasmata; order Methanomassiliicoccales; family JACIVX01; genus JACIVX01. The sequence goes on from JANHAK010000014.1 coordinate 1,439, forward strand.
GAGTTAACAAAACAAATAGATAGGGTATTTTTTTCTGTCAAGCAATTACTTTCCATCGTTTGGAACGTAGTAGTTCCTATCGCCAGACTTACCCCAAAGAAAAAATTTCGGTACTAAATTTGCCTTTGTTGATCTGCTGTCAATTCTACAATCATGAAAGTCGCAAGGGATTATGCCATCAACATCTCGAACAAATGTCTCGGCAGCGAAACGTCATAATCTGCCACATTTCATATCTTCTCCATCCTGACATTATTTAACTCATACGATGTTCGTAAATCTATCAGAATCAAGCAAAGAAAAGCGAGTTCATTTGCAGTTGTCACAAGACGAATTGCCAATTCGCTCATCTTTATCAAGATTATATTAACCAACCCGGTCACGGCAAACATGGTCTGAATAAATCTTACTTATCGTTTGCACTATCAGCAATAGCTGTCGGTCTAGTAGCGACTATCTATTGATGCTCCGGAATCTCATGCGCGTCCCTGTTAAAAGACCGAAATCTCGCGTTAATATATTTCTCAGTAAACCAATCTCAACATCCGCGGTTTTCGCTTTATAAACAACTCTATCTGTAATTGAGGCATCTATGACCAAATTTATAATGCAATCTGGCTACGCGACCTTTTTATAGAATCGTAAAAGGGTTTGTCTGTGTGCTCGAGACAAACTTTGTGGTCACATCATGTTAAGGATAGCTGCAAGAAAAATCTATGACATTAAGTATCAAATCGTCACGGTACTTGTCTTTCTCCCAGCAAGGTCTGCCGCTGCCTGGGTGCAAGATATTTTGCTCCTTTAGTGCGATTATTTTCCGCGTAGGGTTATTTCTTTCCACGATGCAATCGTTCACGCGATTCTATGCGGGATCTCGCTCCATCGAAGTTAAAGACATAGATGTTCGGAATGTGGAACTTTCTAGCAAGAATCATTTCTGGCATTTTACTAATTATCGCTTATGTGGTGGCGGTTTTTGGCAGGCGATTGGATAGTTATATTGTACTCAACAAATTCATCCGTCAAATGAGTGCAATTTGCTTTTCTTTTTTTCAATAATGAAAATTTAAGCAAGAAAGACACCATATCGCTATCAAATCGGAGGTATTGCGAGGAGATGAAGATTGGGGCGGTTGGCGACTTACACGGTAAGAAATATATCGAACTCCTAGACAACAAACTAGAATATGCTGGATTAGATCTTTTGCTACTTGCTGGCGATATCACTGAAAATAACAGTGTTGAGGAGTTCGATTTGGTTCTTGACAAACTCAGAGGAATGACGGATGCGAAGCTGGTCGCTGTCTTCGGAAACGAAGAATACGAAGAGACGCACGCTGAGTATGAAAAAAGAGGGGAGATTACTTTCTTGAACGATGACGCAACAACGCTCGAAATCAGAGGGGTGAAGATCAAAATTGTTGGAACAACAGGTTCTCTTGATAGACCGACTTGGTGGCAGAGAACGAATTTACCAGACATTTGGAAAAAATATCAACAACGTATCGAAAAGGTTTCCCAGCTATTGACACGGGACGATTCAGATTTCCTCATTTTACTGATGCACTATGCGCCGACATATAAAACACTCTCAGGAGAGAAGCCAGAAAGATATCCGGAGATGGCCTCTGAAAAGTACGAACCCATCCTTATGGAAAAGAGACCTGATCTTGTTTTTCATGCCCACGCCCATAAAGGGACGAAAAGTGTGATGTTGAGGAAGGAACAGAGAAGATTAGATGAGATTGAGAAGGAGCTCAACCCCATTCCAATTTACAATGTTTCGTTACCCCTTAATAAATCGATCACGATAGTAGAGTTGCAGGAAGGAAAGCATGCCCAAGGATAACGAAAACGATTTAATTTTTCCGATCGGGTCGATCAACGATCTTGTTTACGAGATGTTGCGCCAAATACCAAAAGGAATGGTTACTACTTATGGAAACATCGCAGAAGCACTTGGCGACATTCGAGCTGCAAGGGCCATCGGCATGATCGTTTCGCAGAACCCAATGCCTTTGGTTGTTCCATGCCACCGTGTGATTTATTCAACAGGAGAAATCGGATGGTATGGAGGAAAGAATAAGGGGAACGTGGAAAAGAAGGAACTTTTGCGAAAGGAAGGCGTAGCAATCATTGGCGATAGAGTTGTCAATTTCGAACAGATTTGCTTTTCTGATTTCAAGGTAGTGCCAATACTAAAGATTTTGAGAGAAAAACAAGAAAGGATGAGAATTAGAGTCATCGATTACGATGATTTTGGCACCGTGAGATTCGTTGCAGGAATCGATGTCTCATATCATAATGATCAGGCCTTTGCTGCCATTGCTATTTCCGATTTCGAAACAGGAAAAATTATTGAAGAGCGGGTGCTCAAGAAATCCGTAGAATTTCCTTACATTCCGACTTATCTCGCATTCAGAGAGATCCCGGTGATCGCCGATCTGATCATTAGAAAAGAAAATACCATTTACATGATTGATGGACACGGCATCCTTCATCCACGTGGTTTCGGAATTGCATCACATGTAGGCGTGCACTTCGATTTACCGACAATTGGTGTCGCCAAGAGATTGCTCATTGGCGAAGTGCAAGGTGACGATGCCATGGTATCCCCGATCATCCTTGATGGCAAAGTGAAAGGCTATTTAATAAAGAAGAGCGGGAGGAAGAGCCTATTCGTTTCGGTTGGACATAGAATTTCATTAAGTACAGCTTGCATGATCTGTAGGAGATTTGTTGATTATGATATTCAGGATCCACTAAGCCGAGCACACGAACTCGCCAATCAATATAGAAAGAAAACCATCGAAAAGGAAAAGTGTCTTTTATGAAAATTTTAGTTTATGGTGCTGGCGCAATCGGTAGCTTTTTCGGTGGATTACTATCGGATAAAAATGAAGTTATACTTGTTGGAAGAGCTCCACACGTTCATGCAATTAACCAATCTGGACTGAGAATCTCAGGATTGGTTGAAAAGGTTGTCTATCCTCGTGCTTGCACAGATTTATCAGATCTTGAAGAACAGGATATCGTGATCGTGACAGTCAAAGCATATGATACAATGAAAGCAGCGGAGGCGATCGCAGGAATCGTCGGAAAAGAAACAACGATCGTATCAATCCAGAATGGCCTTAATAACATATCAATTCTTGATGAGAAATTTGGGGACCGTGTCATTGGCGGTGTTACATCAATCGGCGTAACACATATTTCGCCCGGACACATCCGACTCGCTGGCAAAGGCGATACGATATTTGGTTCTTTGAGGAAAAATCTTGAAAGACTAAGAATCATCGTTGAGATCTTCAACCAGTCAGGAATTGAAAGTCGCCCAACCGAGAATATCATTGGTGAAATTTGGCTAAAAGTTATCGTGAATTCTTCGATAAATCCAATTACAGCAATCGTCAGGAAAAAAAATGAATGTATTATGATCGAGCCGGAATTGAGAGATCTGGCAAGGGAGATCTGCGAGGAGGCAACAGTTGTTGCAAGAACTTCTGGGATCATGCTACCGCTTGCTGATCCCTTTCAGCGAGTTATCGAAGTTGTCTCGGCAACCAAAGAGAATTTTTCAAGTATGTTACAGGACATCGAACGAGGAAAGAAAACGGAAATCGATGAAATCACAGGAGCGATTGTCAACCAAGCAAAGAAAATTGGTATTAAAGTTCCAATTAACGAAACAATTTGGAGACTTGTGCGAGCATTGAGCGTGAATTGAATTTTTATTTAAACTTGCTGCCGCATCCAGATAGAGATCTTCAGAAAGATTAATATCATGGCAGCCTGATTTTCGTGCGTGATCTTCCATGGTAGATGTGAGGGAGCTAGCTGAGAAAGCGCTCGCCTATAAGGAAAAAGGCTTGAGTGAGAGGGAAATCGCTGATGAATTACATCTTTCGATCGATACCGTCAAATATCTAATCGAGGAAGGTGGAGCCGGTGTTCTTCCACCTTCGGACGTTAAAATCGGCTGGAGGAGCATAGGCGTTTATGGAAGCCGTATCAGCATGATGAGTGATATCCTCGCGGATATCATTATTGAAGAACTTGACAAAAGAAATCTCAGCGCCGACGTCGTGCTTGGAATTGCGATCAATGGCGTCTCATTCGCAACTGTGATCTCAGACATACTTGGAATGGAACTCGCGGTATATAAGCCACCAGCGGAAAGGGGAAAGAAAGGTGGAGCTTTCAGTTCCAATTATGCATCTGTTGAAAATAAAAATGTGATCATTGTGGATGACGTCATCTCGACAGGCGCAACCCTTCAGGAGGCAATCAAAGACATCAGAGAAAGTGGTGGGAAGCCTGTACTAGCAGTTGTCATTGTCAACAAGAGCAGCTTGAATGAGATTGATGGCGTGCCGCTGAGAGGCGTAATTAGAGCGAGGTCTATGGGCGGAACGATCCTTGGTGGCGGGCCATTGCACTCATTCCCATACGGATGAGTAGTTCAATTTTGAATAAATGAGATCAGAAAAAGATGAGAAACTCACACCTGAAGAAAGAGCAAAAGTTCTAGCACGACTTCACAGTTTACTCTACTGGGTCGGGGTACTCATTCCAGAGGAAGAGATAATCGATAATCAAAAAATCCCTCTTCGAGACGTCGTATATAACTATATTTCCAAAGAAGAGCCAACGGATGACGAAGTAAGAGGAGCGTTGGCGCTTGCCCATCTACTCGAGGAAAAAGCAAAGGTTCTCGAGGAGAGGTTAAAAACGGAAGATCTGACAAAATTAAAAGCACGAAAGTTATATGAGGAGATCGCTGGACTTCTAAGAGCCGTGACTGATCTTCGGCATTCGAGAGGTCAAGATTTTGAAATCAAAGCCAAGGCATTGATGTCAAGGATCGATGATGAAAAAAGATGGATCGAGTTTATCGAGAAAATTAAACACTGAAATTTTCTACTTTTTTCTTTACAGTTTCTTCAATTTTCGGAAGAATTAAATAATTTATTCCCGTTTATTGGTCACTAACTTACGAAAAACGGAAAATTGGACGGGGAAAAGATGTTAGATCACTTGGATGAGAAAATCATCGAAATCCTAAAGAAGGATTCGAGAAGACCTTTTGTCGACATCGCGAACCAACTCAAGGTATCGGAAGGAACTGTGAGGAGCAGGGTCAGGCGACTCATCGATGATGGAATAATCAAGAGTTTTACCATCAAAACGAGCAACAAGAATGTCAAAGCCATCATCGAGATCAAGATCAATGTTAATGTCAATACCTCGGTTGTAGCCAGTGAGATCTCTAAATTTGAAGGTGTTTCCGAAGTTTTTGAGGTAACGGGCGATGAGGATATCGTTGTTATCGTTGATGTCAACTCATCTCCTCAATTAAATGATATTATCGAAAGGATTAGGCAATTCGAAAACGTCCAGTCAACGAGGACTAGACTCATCCTCAAGGATCATTTTGGAGGATCGTAGATGTTTTCTGGCTGCGCAACGGCGATCATCACACCTTTTAAAGAGAACGGCGAAATTGATGAGGAAGGACTACGGGAGCTCGTCACATTTCAAGAAGAACAAGGTATCGATGCCATTGTGCCATGCGGTACAACTGGTGAATCTGCAACGTTGACGCATGAAGAGCACGTGAAAGTCATTAAGATCGTCGTCGATCACGTGAAAAAAGCAAAAGTCATCGCTGGCGCCGGAAGTAATGCAACACATGAAGCAATCTATCTGAGTCGAGCTGCTAAGGACCTTGGGGTCGATGGGATACTTTCGATCTCGCCGTACTACAATAAACCAACACAAAGGGGCATTTTTGAACATTACGAGAGAATCGCACATGCCGTCGATTTACCGATCATCATTTACAACGTCCCAAGTAGGACGGGCTCAAATATTGAAGTATCAACCGTCATGAAACTTGCAGAAATTCCCAATATTGTTGGCATCAAAGAGGCGAGTGGAAACATTGTTCAGGTAATGAACATACTGGCTCAGGCACCGAAGGGATTCGTTGTCCTCTCAGGGGATGATGTTCTTACATACCCAATGATGACACTTGGTGCAAAAGGTGTTGTTTCAGTCGCTTCAAATGTTGTTCCGTCAATGGTTAAATCAATGGTTGATCATCTTCTTGCTGGTGAGTGGGAAGAAGCGAGAAGGCTACACTTCAAACTTCTCCCCCTTTTTAAGAACCTCTTCATTGAAACAAACCCAATTCCCGTTAAAACCTCGCTTAGGCTCATGGGAAAACCAGCTGGTTCATTTCGACTGCCTCTATGTGAAATGAGCCCGTCTAATCTGGAGATCCTTAGGCAGACGCTTCTTGATTTAGGAGTGATTTCGAAGTAATCGATGATCACGACGTAGAATTGGTGAGATCATGATCAGAGTCGTTGTTGGCGGTGCAACAGGTAGAATGGGAAGTGCAATTTGCAGGTTGCTGACAAAGCAGAAAGACATGGAACTCTACGGTGCAGTCGTGTCTTCGAGTGGAGGTAACGTGGGAAAAAGAATTGAAGGTGGTGTCGTTACGCTTGGCGACGACCAGCTTGATAAAGCCCTAGAGGGTGCCGATGTCTATGTTGATGTAACGACACCCACAGCGGCAGAAAAGAATCTTGTGAAAGTACCGCCATTGGGCGTTAACGTTGTTGTTGGGACAACGGGTATCTCACCAGACACAATGACGAAATTCGCCGCCTCGGTGAGACGACACAGTATATCGGCCGTTGTCACCCCGAATTTTTCGATCGGTGTGAATGTATTCTGGAAATTATGCGGAGACATGGCTGCGGTTCTCAAGAATTATGATGTCGAGATCATCGAGTTTCACCATAATCAGAAGAGAGACGCACCTTCTGGGACTGCACTGAAAGCGGCTGAGATTATTGGCAACCAGATGGGTATCAACAAATTAGTCAAAGGGAGGGATGGGATTACGGGCGTGAGAGACAAGGAAATCGGTATTCATTCATTGAGGGGAGGCGATGTGGTCGGCGAACATACCGTCATCTTCGCCGGCAACAAGGAAAGACTTGAATTAATCCATCGCGCCCATTCAAGAGATGCATTCGCTGAGGGGGCACTTGCCGCCATCAGGTGGATATGGCAGCGAAAGGATGGAAAGATACACACGATGAGCGAGGTGTTGGGGCTTTGATCAAGGTATTGAAGTTTGGCGGGACGAGTGTGGGCTCTGCACAGGCTCTTGATCGGGCGATCAACATCATATCAAATGAAAGTGCGAAAAAAGCCGTAGTCGTTTCTGCGCAATCAGGCGTGACGAATTCGCTGATTGCATGGATGAAAGATGACACTCAAGAAATCGATTCGATCATCTCGTTTCTCGAAACGAAATATTTCGAACCTGTGAAGAATAAGCTGGATGAAACGTCAAAACAGTCATATGAGAATCAGATCAGAGAATCACTCCTTCAACTGAGAAAACTCCTCGAACGATACAGAAATAACCTAGAAAACTCCCTACAGGACGCGATCGCGAGCTGGGGAGAACGTTTATCCGTGATCATGGTTTCATCCCTTTTGAACGCGCATGGTGTTGATTCCGTTCCAATGAATGCTGAGGATGCTGGAATTGTAGCCTTAGGCGTTCACGGCAACGGATCAGCGGACCTCGATGCAACAACCAAGAACTTCAGGAAAACGATTCTGCCCCTGATCAATTGCGGAAAGACGCCCGTTATCACGGGATATTACGGATGTGGCAAAGATGGAAAGCCGATCACCTTCGGACGTGGTGGTTCAGATTATTCCGCAGCCGTCGTTGCTTATGCAATAGCTGCTGATTGTCTTGAGATTTGGACAGACGTTGATGGATTTATGACTGCTGATCCGAGGATCGTCCCAAACGCGAGGACGATTAAAGAAATGGATTACGGAGAAGCTGGCGAACTTGCATATTTTGGCGCTAAAGTGCTACATCCAAGAACGATCGAGCCTGTAAGAAGAAAGAAAATCAGATTGCTAGTAAAGAACACATTCAATCCAGAAGGTAGCGGAACGCTCATCCACAGTCTTCGATCACCTGGGAAAACGTTACTGAGGAGTGTAGCTATTAAATCTGATCTTTCGATCTTGAAAATCTATTCATCAGAAATCGCCTATCAACCTGGATTTGTATCGGATCTCCTGAACGCGATCGGCGAGGATGGCGTAACAACCTATGCGATCTCAACATCACTTTCTACTTTTGCCGTCGTTATCCCAACTTCAGAAGTGCCACAGGCGCTTAAGAAAATCAATGAACTTAAAGAATCGCGTATGGAAAAACTGATGGTCAAGAACAACATGTCCTTAATCTGTGCGGTTGGTGATAACATGATCGATACGATGGGTGTCGCCGCACGAATATTCCAGGTCGTTGAAGAGGCCCAGGCGAACGTCGAATTGATATCTGAAGGCGCATCAGACATCGCACTGAATTTCGTTGTCCCGAGCGATAGAGCTACAGACGTTGTAAGAATGCTCCACGATCGATACATAGGTGGTTAACTTGAGGCAATTTGAATGCATCAATGGAGAAATGGTGATCGGGGGAATCCCCGCGACAAAGATCGCAGATAAGTTCGGCACCCCCGTATACGTGACCGATGAATCGGCTCTTCGAGAGAATTTCAGACGGATCAATAAGGCTTTTTCGCGCCACATGCCAACTCACATTCATTACGCCTGCAAGGCGAATACGAATCTTGCTATTCTGAGAATCTTGAAACAGGAAGGCAGTTACATCGATGCGGTGTCAATCGGAGAGGTCGAAACATGTCTGAGAGCCGGTTTCTCACCTGATAGGATCATGTTCACAGGTGTATGTGTTTCAACAAAAGAGCTAGAGGCTGTTGTTTCGAAAGGAGTGCTAATCAACATTGACTCCTTCTCGGAAATGAAAAGGCTGGCAGGGATTAAATCTCGCATTCCTATTTCGATCAGGGTTAATCCTGACGTAGGAGCTGGGCATCATGATCACGTTGTCACGGGAAGCAGGAAGTCGAAGTTTGGAATTCCCCTTGCTGATATTTTGAAAGCGTATTCGGAGTCTCTTGATCTCGGATTGATCCCAGTGGGCCTTCATGCACATATCGGCGCGGGAGTTCAGGAAATCGATCCCTTCGTCAAGGTGACCGATGTACTCGTTTCAATCGCGAAAGAAATTGAGGAGAAATTGAGAATTGAGCTCGAATTTATTGACATCGGCGGTGGTATTGGTATTCCATACAAGCCCGACGAAAAACCAATGGACGTCGATTTGCTCGCACAAGAAGTTACAGCAAGGATCAAAGCGGGCTGCTCTGTTGAAACCGTGGCAATCGAGCCGGGAAGATACATTGTCGCTGACACTACCGTCCTGCTCACAAAGGTAGTTGATATAAAAGAAACGCCAGAGAAGAACTTTGCATGCATCGACGCGGGATTCAACACCCTTATCAGACCTTCATTTTATGGTTCATACCACCATATTGCTGTCGCTAATAAATTCGATGCGTCAGGAGAAGTGATCTATGATGTCGTTGGACCGATCTGCGAATCTGGTGATTTTCTAGCAAGGGATCGACTTCTGCCAAAGTTAAATGAAGGAGATGTAATTGCTGTTTATGACGCTGGTGCTTATGGTTTTTCAATGAGCTCCCAGTATAATTCAAGACCGAGATGCCGGGAAGTGCTTGTTTATAATGGAACCGCGAATATTATTCGGGAGATGGAGACGATTGATGACATACTGCGACATCAGAGGATACCCTCGAGGCTGATGGTTTGAAATTCTGGAAGTATCATGGAATTGGTAACGATTTCATTCTATTCGTTGATCTCCAGAAGCGCTTGCAACTCTCGAAAAAGAAAATAGTGGGTCTTTGCGATAGACACTATGGGATCGGTGCAGATGGAATCCTGATTCTTGAGCAGTCACAAGACGCCGATGCTGCGATGAGGATTTTCAACGCAGACGGCAGCGAAGCAGAAATGTGCGGCAATGGGATCAGATGTGCGGCGAAGCATCTTTACGATTTTTCGATTGTAAGAAAGGAAAAAATGAAGATTGATACGTTAAGCGGCGTTAAAGAGGTACGATGCATCGTTCAAAATGAAGAAGTTAACGAGGTCATTGTGAATATGGGTACACCTTCCCTTGACTGCTCATCAATTCCAATGAAATATGATGGTCAATTTATCCAGAAAATCATCGATGTAGGTGGGCGTCAGATCCGTGGAACAGCAATATCGATGGGAAATCCTCATTTTGTGACTTTCGAAGAGCTAACACCAGATGAAATGAGAATTCTCGGTCCTCTGATCGAAAATCACCCTATCTTTCCAAGAAGAACAAATGTGGAGTTTGCGAGAATCGATGCGAAGAGAATTATTGTCGATGTCTATGAGCGTGGAGCTGGATGGACACTTGCATGTGGCACTGGTGCATGTGCGACTGCCGTCGCGGCAGCGATCGCCGGACTTGTCAAATTCGATGAAGATGTTGAGGTGCGGTTACCAGGAGGCAATCTCTGGGTGACTGTTCCGAAGGATCTCTCGTCGGTTACAATGCGTGGTCCAGCTGTTCGAGTTTTTGTAGGAGAAATTGAACTGGAGTGATCGATATGAGGCATGAGGCTGCAGAGAGAGTGAAAAAAATTCCCCCATATCTATTCGCCGATATTGAAGCAAAGGTCAGAGCAAAGAAAGCTGAAGGAATAGATATTATTGATTTTGGAATCGGAGATCCAGATATTCCGACACCAGATGAGATCGTCGAAGAGCTGATCAAACAGGTAAAGGATCCCATTAATCATCAATATTCAACGAGTGCTGGTGAAATTGAAACAAGAAGGGCTATTGCTGAGTGGTACATGAGAAGATTCGGTGTCGATGTTGATCCTGAAAAAGAAGTTGTCATTACAATGGGAAGCAAAGAGGGCCTCGTCAATATTTGTAGGGCTTTTATCAATCCCGGTGATGTAGTGCTTGTTCCCGATCCTGCGTATCCAGTTTACGCACAAGGAGGCGCCTTACTCTCAGAGGGGATACCTGTGAGAGTTCCGTTACTCCCTGAAAACAACTTTCTAGTCGATGTCGATCGTTTGCCTGAAAACGGAAAGATGATTTTTGTCAACTATCCCAATAACCCAACCGGCGCTGTTGCGTCAAGGGAGTTTTTGAAAAAGATCGTAGAATGGGGAAAAGAAACGGGAACAATCATCTGTTACGATAATGCCTACTCGGAAATCACCTTCGATGGTTATATCGCGCCGAGCATTTTGGAATTTGGAAGAGAGTGCATCGAATTTGGATCGTTCTCGAAAACTTTCAATATGACCGGATACAGGATCGGTTATGCCGTTGGTAGCGAAGACCTGATTTCCGGTTTGAAAAAAGTGAAATCCCAGGTCGACTCAGGCGTTCCGAAATTCATCCAAAAGGCGGCAATCAAAGCTCTCAAAGAGTACGAGTGCATTGGAAGACCTGCGTCCGTAGAGAGAAATTGTGAAATCTATAAAGGCAGGAGGGATGCATTCGTCACAGGTCTTCGGAAACTAGGATTCAGAGTAGAACCGCCACTCGGAACTTTTTACCTCTGGTTCCCAGTCGAAGAGAAATCGATGGAGTTTTCGAAAAAGCTCCTGGACGTGGGAGTTGTCGTAACCCCTGGGGTCGGATTTGGCGAATACGGCGAAGGTTACGTTCGTATTGCCCTTACTCAACCAGTGAGTCGTATCAGAGAAGCGCTGGAACGGATGGAACGGGTTTTATAGCTTCCTGTTCACAGCCGCTTTCAGCGCCTCGACTGCTGGCAGCGGTTTTCCCATCAAGAAAGTCTCCAATGCTCCTCCCCCGGTGCTCACATAAGAAAGTCGATTGGCGAGTTTCAGAGATTCTGCGACACCAACCGTATGGCCGCCTCCAATAACCGTGTAAGCGTGCGAGGATGCCATCGCCGTCAAAAGTTCCTTCGTTCCTAGTAAGAATTCCTTTTTTTCGATCATTCCGGCAGGTCCCGACATGAAGACTGTTTTTGCGTTGTGAATCACCTTGACAAACTTCTCGATCGATGCTTTTCCGATGTCCAGTATTGGGTATTCCGACGGAAGGTCTCCAACAAGAAGTTCTCTTCTTCTTCCATCGACCTCAATTGCAACATCGTGAGGGAGCAGAATTTGCTCGCCCTTTTCTTCCAGGAGTTTCTTTGCCGCTTCGAGATCCTCCTGACTCAAACCAGCAGAAAGCG
>JANHAK010000195.1 GCA_024464195.1 Methanomassiliicoccales archaeon
TGCCGTATTCGAAGAATCCAATTTATCAAAAAGCTGGTAATATTCTAAAGCATAGCTCCTGTCCCATTCCAATGGCAATTCTCAAATGCATTGAGGTGGCGGCCGGACTCGCGCTGAGAAGGGATGTCATCGTCAAATTCAGGATGTAGTCCGCTCAGAAAGCGCATTTGAAAATTTTAAGATCTCGTCGATCTTGTTTGTCCAAATGATAGCACTCGGCCCAGTGAGATACATCGCTACGATCATCGCCTCTTGCAGTTCCTCTTTCGTTGCACCAGCGTTAATCGCCGCCTGTGCATGAGTTTCAAGGCAAGTCTCACATTTTAGCAAGCAGGAAATGGCGACAGCAATGAGTTCTTTGACCTTCGTCGTCAAGGCACCACTTCTAAACACTTCGGCTTTCATTCTGTAAAGAGCTTGAATAACCTCAGGTTTTTGTTTCGCGAGCAACTCCAGACTCATAGATATAGGATATGGCATCATGTATAATATATCCAATGCTATTGGGGAGGATCGTGTCGAAAGCTTCCGCTTTAATTGTTGTAGAGAGATTAAAGCAACTCGACGGTGTTCTTTACGCATTTGAAATCGCGCCAGACATTAAGGAACAACTGATGGAAATTGAAAAACAAATCAGAGCAACGCTAGGAATTGAAGTCAAAAACACCGGCGTGGAAGAATGTCTAAAGAGAAATCATATCGTCTGTATTATCAAAGATAGACGATTCAGACCTCCGCCAGAGCCGACGATTTATCTCGTTGCCGATGATGGGACAATCCTTGGACAGGAAGTTCTTGAAAAGGACAAATTTAAATTTCAGTGCGCTGACAACGTCATCTTTCTCTCTGACGACTTTGTCGTTTTTACAGATCGAAGACCCAAACCTGGGAGCAAGGAATTTTTTCTTATGCCCCCGGTTAGATTTCCTGAGGTTGAGGAGATTGACGGTGTCGAGAACGTCGTCTCCTGCAGTCCATCCCCCCTCAGTGATTTGCTGATTCGAAAAGTACACGGTATCACGGATGATCCGAAACTTGCGAGTGTGCTCATCGGCTTCGATTTAGAGAACGACACTATATAAAGACGATAAAGATGAAATCACCCATCTCTCTTTGCAATCGAGATTAATTTCCGAGCGCTCATACGCTCATAATTTGTCAAAGAAGATCACCTTAGATCTTAATTCAAAAGAAACAATGACATCTCACAATAAATAATGAAAGCGATTTGATTAAAAAAGAAAAAAGTTTAGGTCCCTGAGGGAGTGATCCGGCTGATCGCCTTCTCTACTTCCTCAAGGGTTTGTTTCATTTTTTCGAGTTCCTCGAGCTGTTCCTCCACTCCTTTTTCTTTGTCGGCAACAACGCGATACTCATTAGGCTCGGCTTCTTCCAATGCAGTTATATCGTAATATAAGTTATATGTGTCCAGCAGCGCCCATGTAACTTCATCCTCTATTTTTATATCGAGGATTTTTCCAACCGTGCCTGTGTTCTTATATTTCGCGTAGTCGCCGACTTTCATATGATCACGCTGGAGGAATAATCACTGTTCTCTCGCCAGCAGGCCTGAACTCTCTCAGACCACCACGCCCGAACTCCCTTGTGATGTTTGCAAAGTCGAAGGGCAGGTTCTTGTCCGCAAAGGCTACCTTGATTAGCGGGTTGCAGACGAACGCATCGCCTCTCGCCACGTGCGCGGCATTGGCGATACCAGCATATCCGCTCATATGCCCGACATTCATCGCATAGTTCGGGTAGTTTGGACCTCTCAGCTCAAAGGGTAGACCTTCGTCGCTTCTGTACGAGAAGCTATTCGTAGCACCGCATTGGTCTTGCAAGTCGTATCCGTAGAACCCGAGCCTACCGAGGCGCTCCTTATGCTGCAGCATCGAGAGGTACCAGCCGTTCACACCAACATCCGCGATACCCGTTGCCATCGCTGCCGCAATACCACTTGCAGCCGCAGCGACAGTTGCTCTCTGAGACCCTCCGAAGTGTGTCTCCATGACAGCGGGGTATCGTTCGTACATCTCGAGCGCATAGGAGTTGACTTCAGTTACTAGTTCCTCTATTAGGTCCATCGAGGGCTTTGCTTTTGCCAAACCGCCGTACTTCTTCTTTATCACGTCTACAGCATAGTATGTGTAGTCCTCAAGGATGTTGTCGGTATATGCCGCGGTCGCATACTGCGTGAAGCCGACACCTCCAGACATGTACGATCCAAGATAGATCTGATCATAGATAACAGCACCAAGCGCGACAGCCTCGAGCGCTGCTCTCGCCGGGTCATCAGGATATTTCCTGAACGATTGCGTCATGTCCGCGAGATATCCGAATGGAATACCACCCGGCTCGTTAGGTCCACGTGCTCTCCTTGCAGGCATCATCGTACCCATCTCAACGACCGCCGCGTGTTTCGCTGCGAATGCGAAGTCAGCGATTGCAGCTTCTCCAGCAGCGAGTTTGTACGATGTAATGAACGCCATGCTGATCTGCATCGCGCTCCATCTTGACATCGTTGCACCGTCGCAGGTACGACCAACGATGGTTGGGCACCTGACAACCTGCCATAGCGTGTTGCCAATCGCCTCCTTGAGCTGTTTTGCCTGCTCTGGCGGGAACTCCTTATTGATATCAATGACAAAGCACTTGTCGATCTCATCAATTAATTCGTCATTTCCACTGAAGACCTTTACATAGCAGTCAGCTGTCAGTGCGGGGCTGCATTCAGCCATGTGCTCCTGAACGACAGCACCACCAGGCATCGTGTGGTTAACTGCCTCCAAATAGGTATTGATTGTCTCAGGAGTCACTTCTTTACCGAGTCTCTTCT
>JANHAK010000196.1 GCA_024464195.1 Methanomassiliicoccales archaeon
TTTGAGGTCTGGAATGTGACCATGAAGTTCACTATGTTCCGAGATTTCATGAAAAGTATATATAAATTGAGAAATGTGAAAACCCGCGAAGAAAAAAATGTCTCGACATCGAGATGGTCAAAAAAAAGGCATTGTTTGAAAGTGGAACGAATATAATTTTGATTCAATCTATGAAATTATTCATAGCCCTATTTGGGAAGTTGCACTTTACGCATGAGAATCGATTGGCATTTCGAACTTCTCGAATCACCGGGCAAAGGGGATTTAACTAAAATTCATTAAAAGTCCCTTAAGATTGAGTAATGTGAGAATAGTGAAGAGAATCGATCAAAAGTAGTGAATTTTAAAAATCGAGATAACAATTATTTCTTGCTTTACAATATCATGACTATGGGCTGCGCGACGATCACGATTGATGTTGACCGCGATGTCAACCTTCCAGAGTATGGAAGGATCGAGGGCATCTCACGGGCTAGAGACGGCGATAAAGCTCCAAGATTCGACTCGGCTGCTAAAGGACTCAAATTAATCGTATCCGTGCTTAACGATCTGGGAATCAAAGGAACTTTTTTTATTGAAGCCGAGACCGCCAAAAAGATCGCTGAGAAAATGAATATTAAGGAACTTTTGAAATCCCATGAAATCGCATGTCATGGATATAGGCACGAAGACCTCACAGGTGAGCAGAGTGGGATTAAACTGTCTGATGAACAAGTCAGCTCGATTTTGGACGAGAGCGTGGCGACCATCAAGGAAGTGTTCAACAGGAAGCCCATAGGTTTCCGCGCACCATATCTGCATATCGATAATAGAATCCTAGCTGCACTTGCGCAAAAGGGGTTCATGTACGACTCGTCGATCATCAAACGACTTGATCGCGGTGAGATATATCCATATCGAATTTATGGCGCTTTGATAGAGGCACCAATCGCCTCAGGTGTCGATCGTGCGGGAAAAAAGATCGTCTCTTATCTATGGCCACTACACGAAGGACAGAGGAATCTGTCCGATTACGAGCATCTCATCTCCCGATTTTCAGCTGGGCTTTTTATTCTAGCAACTCATAGCTGGCATCTCATCGAGAGCTATGATTTCGGATTGTTGCCTGAGGAAAGAATTGCAGAGAACGTTTCCTGGCTTCGTTCTATATTGAAGACGGCAATTGATCTTGGTATCGAGTTTTGCACGGTCGAGGAGTATCTTCTTGGGAAAGCGGGCGATTGATCAAGATGAAACGGGATTATCCGGGTCTTGAAAAGATTACCTACGAAGCGGCACTTCAGAGAGCGTGGGATGACCTTCTTAGGAGAGACCCACTTGAAATAGCTGAATTTTCGCTCAGCAGAATTTTCGATAGCGTTATTGTTGTTCGTTTTTTTACCAAGGAGTATTCCGTTGATCTGGGCAGGAAAATTATCAAACATGATCATCAACCCCTTGAACCCTTTCCCTCAATTCTAATTCTTCATTATTTATGCGGATGTTCTGATCTTCATCCGACAGGAGAGATGATCACTTTTAGAGAAATACCTGGAGGCGATTTTTACTATGCCGCGTTTAAGTCGAGAGCGATCGATCCGCTTGTAATGAAATTTGGAAGTAAGCCAGAAATGCTTTTCACCGCTGCTGAGAGACTTGGCGCAGAGAAAATCGATATGGGGAGCGCGAGCGTGAGGATTGATGTGTTTGCCAAACTTCCGATCATTGTGGTTGTCTGGGAAGGTGATGAGGAAATACCGAGTTCGGCAAATATTCTATTTGATAGGACGGCAGCGTCAATTTTCCCAACAGAAGATTTGGCGGTGATAGGTTCTCTTGTTTCTTCAAGGCTCACGAAGGCCGTCTAAACTTAGGGTCCTGGTTGTCATCTGAACGAATAGTTGATTCAGAATGAGTTCTTGAATTCTCATTTTTTTATAATAATAAAAGGAAGGAGTAGGTCCGGCTGTGCCGGACACAACTGTTGGTTTTCTCAGAAGAGACCTTTGACTTTGCCATTTTCGTCGATATCAATATCCATGAACGCCGGTCTGCTCGCTAGGCCAGGCATTGTGCTCATCTTTCCAACCAGCGGATAGATGAAGCCAGCACCGACACTCGCTCTGACCTCCCTGATCGGCAAGACGAATCCTTTTGGCACACCTTTCAGATCGGGATCGTGGCTCAAGCTCAGGTGCGTCTTCGCCATGCAGATCGGAAGTTTTCCATAACCTGCGTCTTCAAACGCCTTGATCTGTTTCTCAGCGAGTGGTGTGTATGTAACTCCATCAGCGCCGTAGATGTTCTTGGCGATGCACTCGATCTTTTCTTTGATCGACCATTCGAGTGGGTAGAGGAACCTGAATTTCGATGGCTTCTTGCAAGCCTCGACGACCAATTCAGCCAACTTTCTTGCTCCTTTTCCGCCTTCTGCCCAGTGCGTGCATTTCGCCGCGTCCTCTGCTCCTGCCTGGATCGCGTACTTACGGACAAGTTCGATTTCTGCGTCGGTGTCTGTCTCGAATGCGTTAATGGCTACAACGACGGGAATTCCAAAGAGTTTGGCATTCTTGATGTGAACGCCAAGGTTTCCAAGTCCCTTCTCTAGCAGATCGAGATTCTCTGCCGTGTACGCTTTGTCGAGCGGTAGTCCGGGCTTGACCTTCGGGCCACCTCCATGCATTTTAAGTGCTCTTATCGTTGCAACGATGACAACGCAATTCGGAATCAAACCGCTGTACCTGCACTTAATGTTGAAGAATTTCTCCATGCCGATGTCGGCACCAAATCCACTCTCGGTCACGACGTAGTCTGCGCATTTAAGGGCGATCTGGTCAGCGACGA
>JANHAK010000197.1 GCA_024464195.1 Methanomassiliicoccales archaeon
TCATTTTTGACGCGCAGAGAATTCAATCGCGAAAACTCAAACAATGGGGTTGCTTTTGATCTTTAATTAAAGGCTAATGACCGAAGTTTTTGACAACTAGGTATTCTCGAATGGCTTATGACCGCAATTTCATTTTGTTGGATAAGTCCCGTTTCATACCGTTCAATAAAAGGAGATAGATAAAATAAAATATCAACACATGTTATCACGTCTCTTGGAGAAGAAAATGCGAGGAAGAAGCATTTTAACAAGCAAAATCGAAAGCGAGATCGATTTGCTCCAGAGGCACGTGACAATGCTCAAAGCAATCATGACACACGAACCAATCGGTATAATAAGATTGTCTGAATTACTGAACTGCCCGCAACATAAAGTACGGTATTCTCTCAGGATTCTTGAACAGGAAGGACTCATAAAGCCATCTCCAGAGGGAGCTGTCACGACGGATAAATTACAGCCGTTCCTCGACAATCTTAAGAAAACACTTGATTCGATGAGCAACACTGTTAAAGAGCTTCGCGAATCGCTTGGTTGAGCGATAAATTGTTGCCGATTTTAGATTTCATATTCGCGAGTTAACGATTCATTTAAGAGAATTGCGCTAAAAATTCATTATTGGCTCTAATGACAATTAGTTAATACAAGGAAAAAGGATTAATATGAGGCTGGCATTTTAGAGCCTCGCCCAATTGTGCCGTCGTAGCTCAGCTGGTAGAGCGTGTGGCTGTTAATCCCTCCTAGGGAGTTGAAACCACAAGGTCAGCGGTTCGATCCCGCTCGACGGCGCTCTACTTTCAATCATTTTTTCAAAGAAATTGTGATCATCTAAACAATCCGTCATAGCATCATTTGAAAAACTCTTGAAAAAGAGAGGATGTATGCCCAGTAATTCTTTTGCTTTCCCGATCAATCCACGAGGAGCAGACCAAGCCACACAGGCGCCGTCTTTGTAAAGAATTTTAGATCGATGCCAGCATTCTTTGCCGTCTGGATCACGTCAATACCAACTGCTTCCATCGAAGGTCTTGCTTCGAAGGGATGTTTGCAAGGTTCTCCAGAAAGCTGTCCGACGCATTCTTCACAAAGCCTGCAAGTTCCAGCCGATAGACCAGTGGCGAACCTGTAACCCATTTCAAGACAATCCTTCTCGAGTTTGCAGAGAATCTCAATAAGCTGTCTATCACCTTTTGATAATGAATTTCGATAATTCTGATCTTCTCGGAGTTCCCACAACGACTTTTTCTGACTAAGGATCTTTGTGAAATCATCATTAACTGTTAACGGAACCTCTACAAGAATCGCTTGACGATAGAGTGAGAGGATTTTTGCAAACTCTTCTGGCGTTATGACGTTGGGAGGACACATAAGGTTAACGCCGTAACTCGCGCATAGCGGAATCATACATTTGAGACGGGCTCTTGGATCGACAACGATTTTGTCAGCAGAGATGATTGTTGCCCTCGATGCACCATACTGTTTCGCCTTCTCACAGAGCAATGCAAGGTCTTCTTCTAAAGGAGTCAAGGATCATCGCCCCTTTAATCATCTAGATCTTCCTCTAATGCCTGTACTTTCATTATTTTCAAAGGTTTTAGCCGTGCCTCTATATTCTCTCACTTTCAAATAACTGACTTTCTGCTCCTTCACAAATTCATTTCGCCTCATCCATGCTATCGATTTATACGCATATTTCTCTGGAGACACAAGTCTCAAGAGACCATCATGATTCAGTTCAAGCTATCCATCTTGAAATTTGTGAACAGCAGAAAAATCATCTTATGTCAATTCTCCAAAAAACACGCTGATCATATATCCATCATCGGCAACTATATGGACGCTTTCGCATTGAGAGGCGGATCAACGATTTTCACAACTATCACGAGTCTTACGCTATCCTATTGATTATCTAGTCTGCTCCAACCTGTTGCACAATGAAAAATCGTTCGTTACGATGATAAGCAAGTAAATGAGGAACTCTTTCGAAGTCAATCCCGATTTACTCCCTAAAAATCTTTCCTAAGTGATTCCCCATTTCGATTGATCAATGCGCACTGCCTCGATATAACTTATTACCTGGAGTGCGGAAATGAGCCTCTGATCAAAAGGAGTCAAGCACTTTACCATAAACATCTTATTGACAATCCCAAACATTCGAGTTAGAAATATAACGAATCACCTCCAAAGGTTAACAACTGAGATCGCCATTTGATAGCTGACAAAGGACAACAGCTTTATATGAATCCGCATAATAACCTGAATCCGTGAACCAAAGGGCCCGTAGCTTAGTCTGGCGGAGCGTCTGGCTCATAAGATCTTTCTGAGAGACCAGATGGTCGTCGGTTCAAATCCGGCCGGGCCCATTTCACTCGTCCAATTGTCGAACGAATTTCTCAGAAGACATCAAGTTGAGGGGCACCCTTCAATTATCTTTTCATGAAAAATGGAGTCGAGAGTGTTACCAATCATGTAGGATTGATGATTTAATTATTATATGAGGCATCTACAATCAAAAAGGAAATCATCTCAGTCACAAGCAAATTTCTTGCCTGCCCAGAATTCACGATATGTTCAAACCTAGTTATATTTGCAGCATGAAAATCGGTTTGCGGATTTTGGGTCCTTTCCATGTTTTGAAACTGCAATTTTCGAGTTCGAATCGAATTTCAAACAAGAATCATTAATACAAGTGCTGTGATTCATACCCCGTGAATTCCGTGTCCGGCGTTCTTGGCATTATCGGTTGCCCCATTCTCGAGAACGAAATCGTCTATGCTATCAAACGCGATAAGGAGATCGCACGAGTCTACGTCATCGAAAACG
>JANHAK010000198.1 GCA_024464195.1 Methanomassiliicoccales archaeon
AGAAAAATTTCAAAGAATCGTGTGTATCAGTGATTTTGTTGCTAGGGATCTTATCTCCCGCGGGTTTCCAGTTGAAACATTATCGGTTGTTCCAAATGGCGTTGACCTTCCACCAGATATGAACTTAAAGGATGAAGACGACTTTATCCTGTTCATAGGGAGACTCGTCAGAACGAAAGGTCTTCGGTACCTTATCGAAGCGATGAAGTTTGTCGATGAGAAGCTGATCATTTGTGGCTCTGGACCCGAGAGAAACCGACTAGAAAGACTTGTTAAAAAATATCAAATGGAAAAGAAAATCATCTTTTTGGGCAAAGTTAGCGAAGAAAAAAAACGCGAACTCTTGGCAAAGTGCAAGATCTTTGTAATGCCGTCACTAATCGAATCTTACGGGATCGCAGTCGCGGAGGGAATGGCTTATGGAAAACCCGTTATTGGGTCAAAAACTGGAGGTCTACCAGATGTTATTGGAGAAGCGGGAATTCTGGTGGAGCCGAGAAACTCAAAAGAACTGGCATCATCGATAAATGCATTGCTATCTGACGATGGTCTCAGGAGGGATCTCGGCCGCAAGGCGCGCGAAAGGGCAAAGGAATTCTCATGGGACAAAGCAGCGAAAATGATGGAAAGGATATACCTCGAGGTTTCCTCGCAAATGAATAGCTCTCACTCAAAATAACCTCAAGGAACCATCTTGGTATCGCTGTGCATGATTATTATTTTACTACAAAAATTAAATAAGAAAATTACAGTGAGCGATAATAGTTAGAGAATATCGATCAACGTCACCGTAAAGTAAAGCGTCTTCCCAACGACCTCAGCATTGTAATTAAGGACGATATTCCCCGCTTTCTCATCAACTTCATACAAATAGAAGGTCTTTCCGAATTCGTCGATTCCCTTGATCATACCAGCGTCATCGCTCGTGAGAAGATGACGTACGCGGATAATACCTGCTCCACCGTTGGCCGATGAATCAACGCACTCGACCTTTGCAAACCAGCCGATCTGAGATGAAGATTGTGAATCAGTATAAATTTTGTAAAGTCCACCAGGAACTGGTGTGTTCATTACAAGTACTTCATTCGTAAAAGTATTGACATTGAGGCAGATGACATCCCAACCCCATTTTGGGTCCTTGACTGTGAGGCCATCCTTTGGATATGCTGAGAATTTTTCAACAAAGGTGGTGATATTGTAAAATTCAAAAACTGGTAATTCTTCAATTAACGGAAGAGTTCTGAGTTTCGATTTGTCGAGTTCACCGTATCCGTCCTGCGGCGAAACAACGATGACCTTCGTCTCGCCAACTGCCATGCCAATAATTCCCCTTTCGAATCCCCTGATCATTTGTCCACTGCCGATCTTAAATTGTAGAGGCTTATATTCACTTTGATTTTTCAGCGTAAATGATAAGGACTTGGGATAAAGTGCATTGTTTGACGCGACATCCCATATTGAAGTATCGAAAACTCTTCCGTCAGCGAATCTACCGATGTAATCGACTTTGACAGTATCGCCCCATTTTGCTTTATGAAGAACTGGTGAGGACTCACTCTTTGTTCCTTCGTAGACAAGAATTGCAACGCTGCTAGCGCTGATTAGCAAGATCGCGATCAGGATGATGAATGCAAGGTTTAGTGCACCCATCAAATTTTTTCTGTCAATGGCAGATCTCATGGAGATGCTCGGAAGCAGATCGATTTGCGTCATATAAACCTTCCCTTATCGCTGACTTAAGAATAGATCCGTCCAGAACGCCACGATTCTTTTTATATCATGCAAACATTACCTGCCTTTTCGATGAAGGTTCTTTACATTCACGCAGATTACATGGAATTTGAAGCCAAGAAACCAACTCCGATGGCAGAAGAGATTTCAGATCGTGAGAAAAAGGGACGCTTGGAAGAAGTCCTTGTCGTTTTTGCCGCTGTCGAGAAACAAGATGAGGGAAAAATAGAAGCTGTTGCAGCACAAGCCGCAGAAGACATTCTTGAGACCGTTAAAAATGTGAATGCGAAACGTGTGCTCATTTATCCGTATGCTCATCTTAGTTCCGAACTTTCTGACCCAGAGACAGGAAAAGAACTTCTACGACGCCTCCGTGATTTGCTGATCGAAAAGGGTTTGGAAGCTTATAGAGCTCCATTTGGCTGGTATAAGGCCTTTAGGATCAGCTGCAAAGGTCATCCTCTTTCTGAATTATCGAGACACATCACAGCAGAAGAGGAAAAACCAGCGGTCAAGGGCGAAGAACGTTTTTTTGTTCTTACCCCAGATGGTGACGAATGGGCGCCAGAAGATTTTGACGGCGGATCACCGTGCTTCAGGGTGATGCTCGAAAAAGAAGCGATGAAAAAGGAAACGCAGTTGATTGGTGAGCCAAAGTATCTGAGGCTGTGCAGGAAATTTGGAATACAGTGGGAAACACTAAGTGATGTCGGCCACATGGCGTTTAATCCGATTGGCGCTTTGATGTTTGATCTTGTGGCAGACTATTCATTTCAGATCGTCAACGATCTTGGTATCCCAGTCTACACGGTCAAGGGAACAAACATGTTCAGCCTCGATGAGCCCGCTGTGAAGGAACACGCAAAACTTTTCGGAGATCGACTTTATGTAATTAAGGGAGAAAAAAAGGACTTTGTGATGCGATACGCAGCATGCCACCAACAATTCGCGATGATGCGCAATTGGAACATCAGTTACAGGAATCTACCCTACGGGGCTTTTGAGGTTGCTGATTCGTATAGACTCGAACAATCCGGCGAAACGATGCTTTGCTTCAGAACGAGAAGGA
>JANHAK010000199.1 GCA_024464195.1 Methanomassiliicoccales archaeon
ACTGATTCGGTCGTTAATCCCGGAGAAATTGGGATTCTTGGAAGGACATTTAAGACCCTAGGAGCAGAAATTGGAGAAGAAATTGAGATCGTGGGAACTGGTAAGCCCGATTCAATTGAATATATTAGAAAGAAAATGGACGGACTGGAGCTGTCCACGGAAGAAATCAAGACACTCGTAAGCGACATCGCTTCCCGAAATCTTTCGAGCATTGAACTCGCAGCGTATGTGACTGCTCTACACATCAATGGGATGAACCTGAGAGAGACTGCTGATCTGACACTCGCAATGGTCGAGACGGGCGACAAGATCGAATTTGACAGATCGCCAGTTTTCGATTTCCACAGTGTTGGCGGGGTGCCAGGAAATAAGGTAACCCTCCTTGTCGTTCCGATTGTTGCCGCGGCTGGGCTCCTCATTCCGAAGACTTCATCAAGAGCGATTAGTAGTGCTGCTGGCACTGCTGATATCGTCGAAGTCTTTGCGCCGGTTGAGTTCACCGCCTCTGAGTTGAAGCGGATTGCAGAGAAAGTTGGCGGCACCATGGCTTGGGGCGGATCGGTTAATCTTGCACCTGCGGATGATCTTATTATCCGTGTCGAATATCCGCTGGGAATCGACCCGCACGCACAGCTTCTGGCATCGATCATGTCGAAGAAAAAAGCGGTGGGAGCAGACTATGTTGTTATCGATATCCCAACCGGAGAGGGGACGAAAGTGAGAGATATCGAGGAAGCGAAGGCCTATGCGCGTGATTTTATCGATTTGGGCGAACGGTTGGGGATGAAAGTTGAGTGTGCGATTACTTATGGTGCACAGCCGGTCGGAAGGGCGATAGGACCAGCGTTGGAGGCGAGAGAGGCAATCGCCATTCTCGAGGGTTCCAAGCTTCCGGGCAGCGTTGCTGAGAAGTCATGCGAACTCGCGGGGATGCTCCTTGAGATGGGTGGAATCATGAGAGGTGTTGACAAAGCAAGAGAAATCCTCGAATCAGGGAAGGCGCTTGACAAATTCAGAGAAATTGTTGAAGCACAAGGTGGTAACCCAGACATCAGATCAGACGATATACCGATTGGAAAATTCAGGTTCGAAGTTCAAGCAAAGAAATCAGGTTATGTTGCCGGAATCAAGAACAAAGAGATCGTTAGAATCGCGAGGACGGCTGGTGCTCCAAAAGATAAGGGCGCTGGCATTATTCTGAATAAGAAGAGGGGACACAAGGTCGATGCCGGAGAAACGCTCTATACGATTTACGCGGAAAACGAGGCAAAACTTGAGCGGGCAGTAGGCCTGGCAAGACGACTCGAGCCAATGTCAATTGAAGGAATGGTTATTGCACGAGTCCCATCATTCTCAAGGGTCAGTGGCTGAGCTTTCTCGATTGCACTTCGACCGCCTCTGAGAGCGTCATTTCCCCCTTCGCCACCGCCTGTGCGAGATCGGTGGAGATCGTCACCCTACCCTGACTGTGGATGCGAGAAAGTCTTTGAATGTCCCTTATTTCGCCAGTCGTCGGAGCCACTTCAGGCATCTCGAACAGCGTTTTTCCTGATGAAAAGGCTATGGCAACGGCTGCATCGACATCAGGCGACTCTGTTCTTTTCGTCGTATTACTTTCATCGACAACCTGAATTTCGTCGACCTTTTGCCATATTGCTCGGATAACACGATTTCGATTTGTCTTATCGCCATGTCCAATTTTAACAAGAGAGTGGGAATGAGGATAACACGCCATAACATGATCGAGAATTTCCGCAACTTGCTCAGGATATTGCACAGTTTCAGCAAAAATCAATTTACGATCACCTAGTACTGCGATGCCTGGGCGACTTCCTGGGTCAATCCCTATAACAAGTGTTTCGAACTCCTCTCCCCCCTTGAGTTTTCCTAGGGCGATATCAATCGCAACCCCCGGGTCATCATTGGCAACCACCGCAGGAAATGAGATTTTCTTACTTTCCGCCTCGGTCGTTATGATCACGCCAACTGCAGAGGGGATCATATCGGTGAAGCCAAGCGATATAAAAGGTTCCCCGCGCTCTTTCAGCTGTAACACCAATTGATGAAAGAATCTGAAATCCTCGGTCATTATTCCGATGATCTTCATTCTATTCCTATCAAAAGACGACATTAAACTTAATTATTGCTCTCTCTTTCATTTGCAACTCTGTTTAGACGGGATGGAAGTCTTCTACCAAGGAGAATATAGCCAATCGCGCTGATCACTCCGAAAGATGAGATGAACCCCCACATGAGGACTGGTGATTTCGAGAGCAGATCAATCGATACGCCTCCGATGAAAGGACCAAGTGACCATCCAAAAGAAGTGAAGAGCCCAAAAAATCCCATGTAGAGACCCCTTTCGTTCTCTGGTGACATGTTCGCAACAAGATTCATAGACGATGGAGAAGTGATAATTTCTCCCAAAGTAATAATCACCATGCAGAATGCAAGAAAGAGAAATCCAAAAGCAAATCCAACAAGGAAATATCCAATCGAATAAACTAGCGCTCCGAGGGCGATTATCGTCGACATGTTGAATCGTGAAATGTACCTCGCGACCGGAAGTTGAGCAAGAACGACAATTAGACCATTAATTGCATAAAGATAACCAATTTCGACCACTGAAACTTTGACTTCAGAAGTTGAAAAAACAGAGAACGTCGAGGACATTTGTGCGACGACGATCCAAAGGATGAGCGAAAACACACAAAAAACGAGAAACCGGTGGTCATTCCTCAGTTTCAGTAGATCTCTAAAACTGAAGCGATCGTTAGAATCGCTTGGCTT
>JANHAK010000200.1 GCA_024464195.1 Methanomassiliicoccales archaeon
GTTATCGCTTACAGTCCCCTTGAGCAAGGGCTCTTGTCGGGGAAATATTTTACTGGCGAAAAGGTCACCGGATTAAGGCGCCTTAAGCCCTCGTTTTCTAAAAGGAATCTAAACAGGCTGAAACCCTTAATTGCAACTTTGGAACGTGCAGCATCCGCTCATTCCAAATCGATCGCGCAAGGAGCACTTAACTGGGTCATTCGGGATAAAAATATCGTAGCGATTCCTGGCGCAAGAAACGCGCATCAGATTGAATCAAATTGTGGAGCCGTTGGCTGGAGTTTTACTGAAGAGGAATTGCTATCGATCGAAAAAGCCTATCAACGATATGCTGGCTTGCATGGATAATTGACGGTCCATCGAAAAAGTACAAGAATAGAACTTTTTCAAGGCAAGCAACTTTTTATACGATGCCTCGTATCCCAGAAAAGATGTCTGAGCGTGAACGCATCCTTGAACTGAAAAAAGAAAAGAATGCTGTAATCCTCGCACATAACTATCAGAGACCAGAAATTCAAGATCTCGCTGATTTCGTTGGAGATTCGCTCGGACTCTCAATCCAGGCCTCTAAAGTTGAAGCTGAGGTGATTGTCTTTTGTGGCGTCGATTTTATGGCGGAAAGTGCGAAAATCCTCAACCCACAAAAGATTGTGGTGCATCCTGAGCCAAAGGCAAGATGCCCAATGGCGGCGATGTGCGAATTGGAAGGGTTGATTGAAATAAAGAGAAAATACCCATCTGCGAAAGTTGTCGGATATGTGAATACAACGGCTGCTTGTAAGACAGAAATGGATGTCTGTTGCACATCATCAAATGCTGTAAAAGTCGTTAGCTCGTTGCATGATAAAGAAATCATCTTTGTACCAGATGAAAATCTCGGAAGGTACGTGCAGAGATTCGTAAAGGATAAGAATATCATCTTATGGCCAGGGTTCTGTCCAACGCATAATGCAATCAAACCAGATCAAATAAAAAGATTAAAAAAAGCGCATCCTGACGCGGTTGTTATTGTGCATCCCGAGTGCCGTCCTGAAGTCATCGATCTCGCAGACGCAGTGAAATCAACCGAAGGGATGATCAAATTTGTGAAAGCTTCTGATAAAAGAGAATTTATTATCGGAACAGAAAAAGAGCTCATTTATCGATTAAAAAAGGAAAATCCTGAGAAGATCTTTTACAGCATTCCTGGCGCAATTTGTCCAACAATGAAAATGATCACTTTATCATCTGTCGCAAAAGCGCTCGAGAATCTTGCCCCCCGAGTGGAACTTGATGAAGAAACAATAAGAAAAGCAAAAATTCCTCTCGAAAGGATGATGGAGATAGGTCGAGGGGACTGAAGCTTTTTCAAAGAGTAAGGCTGATTTTGATAGTATTATCTTGAGTTTTGAAGATTAACAAACGTTTAATATAATTCAGTTTAAGCTTTTATGATCCTTTCTTAAAAGATTCTTGCAATCGAACTAAGTATGAAATAGATGCCAAAAAATAACATAATAAGTCCCGAAAAGATGAACAGATATCGGTGCTTTTTCTCATCCCAGAGTTTCTTTGATTTGTATGTAAAAGTCGATACGAGCTGATACCACGCAAAATCACACGTAACATGAACAATTGCGAAAATTGGCAGCATAAGGAGGCCGAATTGGATCGCACCAATGATAAGTGCTGCACCTACCGTAGCCCACCATAATAAAAAATAAGGATTGATAGCAGTGGTGATCATCCCAGAGACAAATGAACCATAGGCGGTGCCTTTCTTTTCCGTGACTATGATCTTCTTCGGTGGAAATAACACATCTTTGCTCATATAGAAAAGAAGGAAACCACCAAGAAGACCGATAGCTGTAAACACCAGATCATCTTTAAAAAATGTATCTAGACCGAAGAAAATTGCAGCAATCAAAGGAATTTCCACCGCAGCATGACCAATCGCAATTTTTATACCTGCCTTAAGATCCTCATAACCTTTTGCAATCGTTACCGCAAAAACAGGACCAGGCATGATGACACCGGACAAGCTAATAAGGACGACTGTCGCAAGGAAAATAAGAGGCGATTCCGTTGGCATCATGCAATAAGCGAGCAATCAAATGATAGTATAAATCTTTTCCATGACAAGCGTAATAAAAGACGAAACAACGATTGCTGGTATAACTGATGTATAGGATATGCAGAATTACAGTTCGATCTTTTCATGAAATTTTGTCATAGATAGCGCTCATAGATACCATTCTCTGCACCGATTGATGTAGTCTATCGGATCAGTTTCTTTGACCGTGGTATTTTCCACATCGATGATGAAAACACTGTGAATTCTTGAGTTATAAATTTCTTCGATACTTACAGGTGGATTTGAATAATACATATCGCAATATTTCTTAATCTCGAGAACTTCTTCTTCTGTTCTGAATCGGGGGGGCCTTGTAAAACACTCTGGTATTGGAAGGATATAGTGGGGAGGAGCACCGAGTGAGAACTTGTTGCAATAGTTACTGTATCTCGCAATTTTACTGGCAATTCTTGCTTTGATATAATCGGTCGGGTCAAGGGCATGCGAGGGTGGTACATATCCCGTCTCGATTTCAACAATGAGTGTTCCTAATCCTTTGGTCGCCCAAACATCGCAAGCCAGATTCTCCCTGATATCATATTCGAGCTTCACTTCATATCCATTCAAGATGAGGTTTTTCGCAACGACCAATTCGAGGACAGAATGGTTAATTTTTAACATGTTCCG
>JANHAK010000201.1 GCA_024464195.1 Methanomassiliicoccales archaeon
ACTAGTAAAGGAGAAAATTCTAAAACATTTAGTTCTATAGAAAATAGTTGAATAGTGTTCTGCTTCTAGTGGAATTGGACTCTTGTCAAATTAAATTAACAAGAAAGAAGACATGGGATGAAGCAGAATAGCGCTGGCAGTCGTAGGCGACGGGTTTACAATTGTGCTGCGAAACTGGATGTGGCCGTCGAAAGCTTGAAGACTGATGAATTTATCGTGAGGCTGTGAAGGGAGTACGGGGCAAAAATATTGACTTCCATGAAATTGAGGCACAATTAAAAATGCGCCTTGCAGTGAACTGAGGTTAGGGAGGAAACTATGGGCGAAACAAGAGTGAATCTAAAGCATCTTTTGGAGGACATAAGGGACAGTTATCCCTTTCAGCAAGAGGAGGCAATCATTACTGAGCTGATTGCGAATGCTCTTGATTCAGGTGCTTCGCGTATACGATTTTTAATTGACCCCACATTGCACACTTTTTCAATTGTTGACAATGGTCAAGGCATGTCCCAGAAGGATTTTGAAGAGTACCACGATATTGCATCGTCCGGCAAGATAAGAGGCAAAGGGATTGGATTCGCAGGAATTGGAGCAAAACTGTCGCTGCTTCTTTCAGAGAAGGTCGTGACTGAGACCAGGGATAAGACTAATCACAAGTCGACAACTTGGCGACTTGATGACTCGCAACATGCGACATGGAGCTACATCAATCCTCAGAATATGGTGCAAACACCCACTGGAACGGCAGTGACTTTTTTCATTTCCAATAAGGATTCAGATTTACTCAAACCAGCTTTTGTGGAAGATGTCATACGAACACATTTTTATCCTCTCTTGCACGATGAATTCGCACAAAAAATCCTGAAGCACATTTATAAACAAGGAATCCAGTTTTCAATTAATCAAGCCCCTGTGAGATTATCACAGCGTGAGGGCACCCAGCCGTCGAAAACGTTTTATGTCAAGCTTGGGAAGAAGGGGAAACCTGTCGGCATAGGTTTCCTGATCAAAAGCAAGGAGGAGCTTTCAGAAAAAGAGCGAGGACTTGCTATCTCTACTTATGGGAAAGTAATCAAGCGGGGCTGGGACTGGCTCGGTATTATTCCCCGAAACCCGTCTCGTCTAACCGGTATTGTTGAAATACCTCAACTCTCAGAAATACTCACATTAAACAAGGCGGACTTTTTAAGGGATGCAAACAGTCTCCAAAAGTATTATCATTATCGTAAGGCGATTCAAGTAGCGATTGAGCCAATACTGCAGGAGCTGGGCGAAATCAGCTCTCAGCGAGACGAAATTGAAAGGGATCTCCGTCCACTACAGAAGCAAATCGAAAAGGTCTTAAACAACATAATTCCAGAATTTCCTGAGTTGAATCCACTTCTTGGAAGACGAGGAAGGGGTGATCCTGGTAAGGACATTATCCCTGACGAAAACGCACCTGAAAGCGGCCAGATTGTACAAGGCGTTGATGCTATGACAGGGGCACAAGGTGGAGGTACAGAGGGGGGAGGGAATGAGCTGCTGCCAGCTGACTTGTCGGGTGAACGTATCGAACCGTCTTCCGACCCAATGGAAAAGGGCATCTTGCGCGAAGGTCATCGTAAGCGCCCGGGTTTGATGCTTGGTTTTCTTGAAGATCCAGCTCGCTCTGAACTTGGCTGGCTGATGGATAGCACCATTTGGATCAACAAGTCCCACTCGGCTTATGTGAAGGCGGCAAATACCCATTCTGAAAATTATCACATCATTCTTTGCGTGGCGTGGGTTCTCTCGAATTTTTTGGAAACAGAAAAATCACCTCTTGCGTTTCTTAACGAGTTTCTGAGAATATGGGGTCAGCAATGAGAAATCCGAAACTTCCAGTCAGAATTGTGAGACAAGGGGACATTCTAAGGGCCACCAGCTCTATAGATTCATTGTATGAGAGTGGACAGAACATTAGACATAAGCTCGATTACATCGAGTGTGATTACAGGGCTCTCGTCAAGATTCTTCGAGAACTTTACTCCACTGCAAAGTCGGCTCAGAGGTTCGACCCGAGAATCGTATGGCTAATCGGTGATTATGTTATTTCTTTCTTCAGTCGTTTAGATGCTCTGGGTTTTTATCTAGTGAATCAAAATGAAACCATCGCTCACGATATTTCGATTTCTAAAAGCTCGATGCAGAGGATATTATCATTCAGGAAAAGATTTTCATCCATCTCATTTGTTGATCCATCCATACCCTTGTCACGATATCGGGACAAAAAGGTTCCTCTCAAAAGGACATAGGGGAACGAAAAGAGCTAAGTAAAACCATGTGAGCTGGACTTGAAGTACGCTTCCCAGGGTCGATTGTTGGGGGTAAATCTCTTATCGCGTTAGCATATTTGAAACATCTTAGCATGATTGGAAATTGCTTTTGCTTTAAAGATTTCAATGATTTGCGGAAAGGGAAGAGGAAATCGAAAGAGTCTTGCCTCAGTCGAGTTGTGGGAAATCGAATTGCTCTTTGGATAGGATCAAAAATCTCATAAATTTACCAAAATTACTAAGTGCAGAATTTTAAACTTACCTGCGAATGTGGGTTGGCAGTTATTATAATTGTTAAGTTGTTCCGCGATTTTGTCCCGCCGGGGAGTATATACTGGACAGCAGGTTCATTGACCTAATCCCCATACATGCTATCCGGCCAGGATGAGATCTCCTGTCTCTCTATTAAT
>JANHAK010000202.1 GCA_024464195.1 Methanomassiliicoccales archaeon
CCTTGATTCTTCTCGATTCGCACATCCGTTTCAGTCCGGATCACTCTGATGTTTTCTTCCTGGGCTTTCTTGAAAGTGAGTTCATGCAATCCATAGGTGCGGACGTCCCTGCAGATGATGGTGATTTCTGATTTCGGATTGAGCTGTTTAATTCGTATTGCCATTTTGAAGACATCCGAATCTTTGTTGACCCCGCAGGAGCCAGAGTTTTCGCTTCGTGTTAAGAGGATCACAATTCTATGATGGTCATCAGTTCCTACTGTTTCACTCTTTTCTAAAAGTGTTAGCGGGATTATTCCCTTTTCTTTGAAAATCTTGTCTGAATCCTCCTGTGAAATAGAGTCCATAGCGAGAATGACAGCGCCACATTCGATGTCATTTTCTTCAGTTCCGATCGAAACAAGTGCACGGAATTGACCGGCGTGCCCAGAAAAATCAATGATCTCTGCATTCGTGAAAATTTTCACGAGAGGATTCGATTTGAGTCTTTGCAGTCGTGCTTGCATGCTCTCAATGAGCTCGCCGTTACAGACCATCCCAGATTTCTCGAGACTAAAATCGTTTTCCGGGTTGACAACGGTCACCTCGATGCCTTCTTCTACGATCCTTGTAGCGGCTTCAATGGCAGTGATGCTGTTTCCGATGACGAGGACTCTTTGACTTATGACTGGTAATCTGTCGTATGGTGATGGGATAAGAAGTTTGCATTTTGCAATCGCTGCGTTTAGAAGGGCCCTCGCCTTCGGCAAAGCATCTTCCTTTCGATGGACGAAGGCGCACTGCTCCCTGATATTGGCCATCTCAAACATAAACGGATTAATGCAAACTTCAATTGCAAGATCCCGAAAAATCAACTCGTGTGTTTTTGGAGAACATCCCGCGATGACAAACCTCCCCGCTCCACATTCTTTTAAAATTCTTTTGATTTTTTCTTTGCCATTCGAGGAGCATGCAAAATCAAGCACATAGGCGACCGTCTTGTTGTCCTGGTCGGAAATTTCTTTTGCGATCGAATCAACATCGATTTTTTCACTGATCGCGCCGCCGCACCGACAGAGGAATACCACGATTTTATCGTCCAATTTGATCTGGTCTCTGACCCGAGGATCACGATGAGGTCTGAGAGATCGTGTCGCGGTGACGAGTGTGATCATCTCGTCTCCTTTGCCAAATGAGACTTTTCCACTCATTTCGATCCCCCAATAAAGGCTGCAACACGATTAGCAGCTGCGACACCTTCCATGAAGCTCTCTTCAATGTCTTTTGGTCCTGTGCAGCATCCAGCGGCGAAAATCCCCCTGTCCGCATCCTTGGAAGATATAAATCCAGACGGCGACACGTCGATCCCAAGGATTGTTGAAAGCTTCGTGGCATCAGAGGGAGGCATAATTCCAATGGAAAGCATTACAAGGTCGAACTCTTCCTCCTCGATCTTGTTTTCCGCAAGCGTCACATATCTCACAAGGGGTTTTCCATTCTCGGATTCTATGATCTCAGCTGGTCTAGATCTTACAATTTTTACACCTTGATTCTTTTTCGCCCAATCGAGAAGTTCATTGTCAATTGAATCGTATGGTCTCCAGTCCATGAAGAAGAACGAAATCTCTGTCTCTGGATATTTCAATTTTATAAGTTGAGCAATTTTGAGTGAATACTTGCAACAGACTTTGGAGCAGTAAGAGATTCCCATACTCTCATCACGTGAGCCAACGCACTGGATGATCCCGATTTTCTTACAAATAAGGCCAGTAGAGGGAACGGTTAGCTTGCCGGATCTACTCAGCATTTCCTCTATTTCCAGCGAAGTAATCACATCCTTTATCTGATCGTATCTGAGTCTGCGATCTTTAGATGCTTCAAATGGTTCGAAACCGTTTGCAACGATGATCGCTGCGACGTTGAGATATTTCCTTGTAGTTCTTGCATTGAAATCGATTGCGCTAGTCGGACAAATTTCTGAACACCTTTCACACGATTCTCCTTTCATTCTTACGCATTTTTCTTCATCGATCCAGTATGTCATCGGAACGCTTCTGCTGAATCGGGGTTTGATGGCGCTTCCTTCAACTGGGCATACACTCGTACATTTTCCACATGCAATGCACGCATCTTCTCTGACAAGTTGTGGCTTTCTGATTACGGTAACCCTGTATGAGCCAGGTTTTCCGCTCACCCTTATAACTTCTGAATTGGTGAGAACACGAATGTATTTTGATTGAGCAACTTCGTACAGCCGATCAAGAGAAAGGCAGACGTCGCATTTTACACACTGGATTTCGCCCTTGCAGCATAGTTCTGAGGCCCTTCCACCAATACTCGGTTCCTTTTCGACAATCGTGACAAAAATACCGCGTTGTGCGAGACTAATTGCCGATGCGATACCCGCCGTCCCCCCGCCTATTACGAGCGCTTGAACCAAACTCTCACCCCCTACACTCCATTGACAAAAAAATCACATGAGCCTGCTTTGATAAAGCCATTGACAGTACAATTGTTTGAGGTCTGGAATGTGACCATGAAGTTCACTATGTTCCGAGATTTCATGAAAAGTATATATAAATTGAGAAATGTGAAAACCCGCGAAGAAAAAAATGTCTCGACATCGAGATGGTCAAAAAAAGGCATTGTTTGAAAGTGGAACGAATATAATTTTGATTCAATCTATGAAATT
>JANHAK010000203.1 GCA_024464195.1 Methanomassiliicoccales archaeon
CGACTTCTGTTTCTCAAGGAACTTCAAGTGATCAGATCGATGCGGTCTTGAGAAATGATACACTTCATTCTTTTCGTTCGTTGAGTGCACATCGAATCGTCAAAACTATCGACTAGCCTCTTGTACAGTCCTAATACCCCATTCCTTATTCGAAAGAGCATGCTGGTGCAAATACGCGCCAATCGTTCTTTTCTTGATAAGGCCATCATTCTTTCCGTCAATGCCGACACCCCGCTCGATCGAATATGCATAGGGCCCTTGAGGAATTGGCGAGACACGGGAATAGTGAAATTCGTGACCCCGAATTCTTATTCCTGGGAAAAGGAAATTATGCTTTGTTCCAGTAGCGTTGACATAGGCAAGACCTTGGCGTTCTACTGTCACCTCAGCGTCACAGTCAAAAATCCCAGCCATGTTCCATCTTTTTCCATCATAGGAAACTGACTTGCAGAAAGTCATCAGTCCTCCGCATTCTCCGTAGATCAATTTGCCCTCCATGGCTGCAGACTTTAATCCTTCCATAAAATCCCGATTCGAGCTGATTTCCTCAGCAAAGATTTCCGGATACCCCCCGCCAATATAATATCCATCAGCATCAGGAAGGGCATCGCCTTCCGTTGGTTTGAATTTAACAACTTTGGCACCAGCCGCCTCGATCGATTCGATATTTTCCGGATAGTAAAATGAGTAGGCCTTATCAAATGGGATGCCAATTTTTATTCCTTGATTCTCTCCTTTTCTGAAAGGAAATTCCGCTGGGAAATCAATCGGCTCCGCCCTTTCTGAGATGTCGATCAACCGCTCTAGGTCGATCTCCGATGCGATATCGGCTGTCATTTCTATCGTCGCCTCGGCGTCTTTCTTCTCCGGCATTGTTACGAGTCCTAGGTGTCTTTCAGGCAAACGCTCCTTCCTTCTTTCAATCGCCCCGATGACCTCCGTTTTCGTTAATGATTCGACAGCCTCGATCGCTTTTTTTCTGTGTCTTTCTCCGCTCACCTGATTGAGGATGACTCCCTCGATTCTGATCGACTTGTCAAGCATTTTAAAGCCAAGTACATGCGCGGCCGCACTCTTCGCAAGACTTCTTGCGTTGACGACGAGAACGACTGGAGCACCAAGGATTTTTGCGATCTCAGCAGTGCTTCCGGTATCGCCTGTTGGGGTAAGTCCGTCGTAAAGTCCCCTGACACCCTCAATGATGGCAATATCTGCGTCTCTAGTCGACCAACCGAAAATATTGAGAATTGTGTCACGATCGAGCATGAACGAATCAAGATTTCTCGATGGTCGACCGGTTGCCGCCGCGTGATAAGCAGGATCGATAAAATCAGGTCCAACCTTAAATCCCTGGACCCTGTATCTTTTCGAAAGAAGCGCCATCACACCGGTGGCAATCGTCGTTTTCCCTACGCCACTCCCAGCACCGGCGATGATGACCCGCCTGATTTTCATTATTCATTCTCCCTTAGTAAAACCCGGATTTCGTCTGGATCGATCGGTTTCGGAATTCTCAGGTTAGTATTCTTCAATATCGCATCCGCCAGTCTGCGATAAACATCGGCTTGGGGACTCTGTGGTGCGCCTTCGATGACCGTCTTTCCCCTGTTTTCACATTCCCTCACAATAGGATCTCGTGGAATGAAGCCGATCATGTGGCTTCCGATCATTTTTGCGAATTCGCTTACAATTCTTTCTTCATTTCTTATTTCTCTTGAATTGCAAATGAGACCGCCGAGATTGACCTTTAGATTCTCAAGTCCTCTGACAATATTGTTTGCAGCGTAGAGAGAAAGATATTCACCGCTAGTGACAATGTAAACCTCGTTTGCAAATTTCTCGCGAAGCGGCGCGGCAAAACCACCGCATACAACGTCGCCAGGAACATCGTAGATGATGACATCGATCTCATTCGTGAAATAGCGCTTGTGAAGTTCTTGTACGGCGACGATGATCCCGCGACCAGCACATCCTACACCGGCAATTGGGCCGCCTGTTTCGATGCATTTGATACCATTGAAACCCTCAACGTAAGCAGGGGAATTTTCATTAGTCGACGATCTCAGTCTTTCCAAAAAAGTTTCAATCTTGCGACCGCCCAGCAGCGTCATACTTCCATCAGCTTTCGGATCGCATCCGATGTACCATGTGTCAAGACCCCTTTCACCGAGCGCGGCAGCGACATTCGCTGATATCGTCGATTTTCCGATACCACCTTTGCCGTAGATGGCAATCTGTTTCATGTCTGCACCCCATCAACTAGCTCCCTGATCGTGTCTCCGAGCTCGCTATGAACAATCCCTCTCGCTCCCATGAGCATCGAGTGCGTCGAGATCTCTCCGACTGCGAGGGTAAATCCCGAGTCAATGAAATTCCTCAGCTCCCTCGGCTGATCGGTCACGAGAATGTCCTCCACTTTGAGGTCTGGAATTGCGTGCGGTAGGCCGCATAGGACACGGAGGTCGATCTTCTTGTTTTCGAGATATTTCATCGCTTTTTCGCCAGCAATAGGATACTCATCAAGTCCGCCACTCAAATAATCAATCCTAACGCCAGCTTCCTCCAAATCTCTGAGGATGTCTGTTGAATACCTTCTGATGCGGGGCAGTCCGATGTTCGGATCTATATTTGCCACGTAAA
>JANHAK010000204.1 GCA_024464195.1 Methanomassiliicoccales archaeon
TCGCTGGTGGATGTGGTGCGGAGGTCGATCTTGATAAGGTGCCGCTGAAGGAGACTGGCTTGGCGCCATGGGAGATTTGGGTTTCGGAGTCGCAGGAAAGGATGATGCTCTCCGCTCCGAAGGAAAATGTTGCAAAAATCATCGAAATCTTTGATTTATGGGACGTTCCAGCAACGGTCATCGGGAGGGTTATCGAAGAAAAGGTTGTTCGTCTCTTCTACAATGGCACCAAGGTTTTTGAACTCGATCTCGATTTCTTTGCAAAGGGCCCTGAATATTGTCGACCAATTCTCGAGAAGAAAAAGGAAATGCAGAGAGGAACTGAGTATCCTTCATTACCCCCAAATTTGAATGAGGTACTCTTGCGAGTTATCGCTGACCCAAACATCGCATCCAAGGAATGGATTATTAGGCAATATGACCATGAAGTACGGGGATGCACCGTCATCAAACCTCTCCAGGGAAAATTGGGGAAGAGAGGCGCTGGAGATGCAGCGGTCATTAAGCCTTTACATCATTCTAAAAGAGGTCTCGCGATTGCAGTCGGCGTAAACCCGTGGTTTACAGCACTTGATCCTTATCGCGGAGGATTGAGTGCAATTGATGAGGTATGCAGGAATTTGACAGCCGTAGGAGCAATGCCTCACGCAATCACCGATTGCCTTAATTTTGGAAATCCTGAAAAACCTGAGAGACTCTGGGAATTCAAGGAATGTGTAAGAGGGATTGGTGATGCGCTGAAAGCCCTCGGTATCGCGGCACCGTCTGGAAATGTGAGCTTTTATAACGAAACGCCCAAAGGTGCTGCGCTCCCAACACCGACAGTCATGGGAGTCGGAATCGTCGATGATATGAGGCGCTGCGTGACTGCAGACTTCAAGGAGAGTGGAAACCCAGTCTATGTTGTCGGAGAGACGAAGGAAGAAATGGGAGGCTCGGCGCTTTTCAGAATCTTTGGCGGAAGCAGCGATCTTGTGCCAGATGTAAATCTCATGGCTCTCTCTGAACGAATGCAGAAGCTCAGACATTGCATTAATAAGGGAATTGTTCTGGCTTGCCACGATGTTTCAGATGGTGGGGTTTCAGTGGCGATCGCAGAAATGTGCATTTCTGGGGATATAGGGTTTATTGGCGATCTCCGGGGAATGGGTAAAGAAAAGTCGATCGTCAAACTCTTTTCAGAATCGAACTCAAGATGGATCGTCGAAGTTGATCGAGAAAATGAGAATGATTGGAAGGAGATCATGAAGAATGAAGCGACCAGGATCGGAACGGTCGAAGGCAAGGCGATGATCATTTATGATCGCAGTCAACTGATCGATCTTGATGTTGATGTGCTGAGAAAACACTGGTCAGAGCCGCTCTGGCGACTGCTCGGATGAGGGGTGGTCCAATGAAAATCAAAGATGTGAAAGTCTGTATCCTCAGAATCGAAGGAACGAACTGCGAAGATGAAACTTGCGCGGCATTTCGATTGATCGGCACATCCCCTGAAATCGTACATCTCAAGCAGTTGACTGGTCCTTGCCCAGCTGATCTCCGCAGGAATCTTAATGATTATCACATCCTCGTTATTCCTGGCGGATTTTCTGCTGGTGATTATGTGAGGGCGGGGGCAATATTTGCAGCGCGGATGAAAAGCACTCTTTCAGACGATCTAAAGAAATTTGTGCACGCCGAAAAACCTATTATCGGCATCTGTAACGGATTTCAGGTGCTCGTCGAACTCGGGATGCTGCCAGCGTTAGACGGAGTGATGAGCGATTCGGCACAAGCAGCACTGGCGACGAATGAATCAGGAAGGTTCGAATGCATTCCAACACTTTTGAAAGTCGAGAGCGAAGGAAAATGCGTTTTCACGCGAAAGATGAAAAGGGGGAAAATCGTGATGTTTCCTTCTGCTCATGCAGAAGGCAAATTCATGCTTCCTGCTGGAAGAGAAGAATACCTGCTTGCCAAACTTGAAGAAAACGATCAGATCGTCTTCAGATATGTTGATGAAGTTGGATCCTATGCTGGCTACCCATGGAATCCAAACGGCTCGTTGAAGAATATTGCGGGCATATGCAATCCTCTTGGCACTGTTCTTGGGCTAATGCCGCACCCTGAAAGGGCATTTTTCCGGTATAACCATCCTGACTGGACAAGAACTCGTCTTTCACCAGAAGATCCGGGTGACGGCAGAGCAGTTTTCGAATCCGTTGTCGAGTATGTTACAAAAAAGTTTTGAAGAAAAATCGCCGGATTTTTCGGTAAGGTGATGAAGAACTTATCTGTGGTTACATCAGCTCAAACGAGTGAAACTCTCACTTCTACCTGATCTCCATCTTTCAAACCCAATGTCCTGCGGAGATGATACTTGCAAATGATTTCCATGACATCACTATAATGGGACCGGCTCGGAATCACGACAGCACAGTCGATATTCTGGATCGAGGCTTTGTGTGCCCTGACGTCACCGAAAGTGCGGCCATTCCTTTCGAAACCTTTGATCAATATCCCTCCGCTTCTCCTTAGCGCCTCGAGCTTTGGCAGATCTGCCAGGAAAACTCTGAGATTGAGAGTGCCGTCATACGGCCTGAACGAGAGTTTCTCCTCGAACTGTTCCATGTACCCTGATTGTGTC
>JANHAK010000205.1 GCA_024464195.1 Methanomassiliicoccales archaeon
GGCGGCTGTCCCTTCCTAATGACTTTAATCATCGGCATATTGCAGACTTCGCATTTCTTGCCTGTCGCCTCAATCATAGCGCCTTTTGGTTTTGGAAAACTCGTTTTGCATTTTGGATATCCAGAGCATCCGATGAATTCCCGTCCTTCCCTCGATTTGAGTATCTTAAGTTTTCCGCCACATGTTGGACACTCGCCGATGTGTCTTTGCTTTTCTAAAGCTGTCTTAATCTCCGCGCCGATCTGATCCTCATGCTGTTCCATGATATCAACGACATCCGAAAGCATATCTTGGGATTCCTGTACGACATCGTCTAATGTGCTCTCCCCATGCGCGATATCGTCCATGTCCCTTTCAAGATGTGACGTCATTTTGCTATCGGTGATCATGTTGGCGTATTTTTCGAGAGCTTCTGCCACGGCAATTCCCGCGGGTGTTGGTATCAGATTGTTCCCTCTCACATAATTTCGTTCATACAACTTCTGAATGATCTCATGTCTGGTACTTTTTGTTCCTAACCCAAGACGTTCCATTTCCTGGATAAGCGTACCTTGAGTATACCTTGGAGGCGGTTGTGTGAATTTCTTACTTAATTCGATGCTGAGAACCTCAACTTTATCTCCAACGCCTAAATCGGGAACATCGACTTCCGAGATCTTGTAATAAGGATAGTATTTCCTCCAACCTGGACTAATTAACTTGTACCCAGCGGCGGTGAATATCTCTCCATTGATCGAGATTGTGCACTTATTGATTTTAACTCGTGCAGGCGGTGCGACTGTTGCTAAGAAACGACGCACAATGAGCTCGTAAATCTTCCATTTTTCCCCTTTCAATGTTTTTCTCGAAGCGACTTCAGTGGGGTAAATCGGTGGGTGGTCAGTTGCTTCAAATTTTCCTCTTGATGGAATTATCCGATCCTGTGCGAGTATCTCCTCTACTTCCTTTCTGAACTCAGATTCCTTTAGCTTTTCAAGGACTCCTTTCAAATAGAGGGATTTTGGATAAACGGTATTATCTGTACGTGGATATGAGATGTAACCTGAAGTATAAAGGTCCTCGGCGATACTCATCGCTCTACTGGCTGGAATGCCGAGTCTATTTGCCTCTGCGAGAAAATTCGTTGTATTAAATGGCGCAGGCGGATATTCATCTTTTTCGTTAGCCTCGTACTCGAGGACTTCACCCGAATTTGCGTCCCTACACTTAGAAAGAACATTCTTCGCATCCTCTTCTTCCCAAAAAGGATTCTTTTCGTGTCCGCCAAAGAATTGAATATATTTAGCGCTCATCCTGGCAATGACATCCCAGTATGGTTTCGGGGTGAATTCTTCGATCTGTTTGTGCCTGTCGACGATGAGGCTCAATGTCGGACTTTGTACCCGACCCACAGAAAGGAAATTTTTCCCCATCTGGTGAGTCGCCTTTGAAATGAACCGCGTAAGGGTTGCGCCCCACGCGAGATCGATGATCTGCCTACATTCGGCAGATTCCGCAAGCTTTTCGTCAGGATTCGTTAGCGAAGAAAAGGCCGCCTCGATCTCGTTTTTGGTCAGCGCACTAAACCTTGCCCTCTTAACCTTGTTTGGGTCTATAGAGAGCATCTTGACCGTTTCAAGACCGATCAATTCACCCTCTCTATCATAGTCTGTGGCAATAATGACCTGGTCGATATTACTCGAAAGTTCTTTGAGCGCTGCTAGAATATTTCTTGCGATGACCTTTTTTTCAGGAATCGCATAAACGAGATCTTTTGGGTCGACTTTCTGCCAATCGTTCAGCTCCTTTGGATAATCCAATTCAATAATGTGACCTCGCAGGCCAACGACATCGATTTCTTGACCATCTCTTTCGATATGGAAAACTGGTACGCCATGCAGGTTTCTTCTTTTATAGGAACCTCTTCCGAGGATCGTTGCGATGCGGGCAGCTGCGTTAGCCTTTTCAGAAATGACGAGTATTCTCATTTGATCTTCGCCCAATGAGAATTCTATATAAAATTATATGTTCGTATCTCAAATTGCGCTTAAATTCATCGATGTTTCCTAAATTTTTCCCCTTAAACGGAAAAATGGCCAAAATGATTTAATCTTTTTCATTTTCAGTTCCAAAATGCCCCGTAGTCATCGCCAGCTTGCCATGCAAAACTCCACGAACGCTACACAGCTCATCCGCAAGTTTCTTGATGTCTTTTACCTTTCCACCGACTACGAGAACCTCCAGACATCTGTGCATATCCAAGTGAATATGCATCGAGGACGATATGTTTGAATGGTGCGCGTGTTGGATTTCTAATAATCTCTCTCTCACGCCGCCCTTTTCGTGATCGTAGACGAGTGTGATCGTGCCGAATGCTTGCGAGTTCTCATCAGCCCAAATTTCCTCTACAAGTGCGTCTCTAATTAGATCTCTGATTGCCTCAGATCGTGTTGTATACCCCTTTTCTCGGATCAGCTCATCGAATTTTTTCAACAATTCTGGCTCGAGCGATACTCCAATCCTTGTGACGTTATCCATAGCAATTAAATGACATTGACTTTTAAATCTTAAGATATTTTCTATAATTCGTCTACAGTTCTTTACGCGCGGACTTAATTCTTTTTAAGTAAAGCCC
>JANHAK010000206.1 GCA_024464195.1 Methanomassiliicoccales archaeon
TGACCGGACTACACTACGGGAGCACTGAAGCGCCAATAAGATGGTCTTTATTAAAACTTTTGATCATCCCAACAGTGCAATGAATGAGAGTTGGTACAACTTAT
Organism: Methanomassiliicoccales archaeon; assembly: GCA_024464195.1. Classification (GTDB taxonomy): domain Archaea; phylum Thermoplasmatota; class Thermoplasmata; order Methanomassiliicoccales; family JACIVX01; genus JACIVX01. Next base: position 105 of record JANHAK010000206.1, read on the forward strand.
CCAAAATTCTTAATTTAGAATGCGATCTTCTTCGGATCTCAAAATGCTGGGTTCTCATTTATCTCGGAATATCTCTACTAAAATGCAAATATTTCTTATCATGTAAACGCATAAGAGATAGGAGATGAACTTAAGCCACAGATTTTATTACAGTAAGAAATCGTATATGCTGGATCTTTTAATAATGCTCTTTGCTGAGGTGCTGATCCTCCTCCTTATACCTGTTCTTATCGGCGTCAATCTTGTCGTTCTTTCCATGATTTTATTTCTCGAGGTGACTATTCTTTTCTTATTCGGAATAACGCCGCTATTAACGTACCACGAGATTCTCGACGATCAACTCTTTCTGAGGATAGGTTGGATTTTCAGAGCAAGCATCCCTCTTTCAAAAATTGAACGCGTTGAGCGAATTGAGAGGGGTCCGATCAGAACTGGTGTTTTTTTCAGGCTCAGCAGGCCTGAGCTATTCATTACATCAAGGAGATACAATCTGATCGGTATTAAACTCAGAGAAAAGCAAAGATTTCCATGGGCATTATGGAAGAAGGCCGACAAGATCATCTTCGATGTTGTTGATACCAACACTCTAGTTAATTTGTTGGAAACACGGTTAAAATCTATTCGCGCCAATCGAGTCCGAGAGTCCTAATTCCAATCTTTGGAATTAAGGGCATCTTTCTCTTATGAGCAGTTGACCTATGCATTTTCCAGACGCGTTCAATTACATCTGATGATAGCCCTGTCCTTGCAGCAATTTCGTCGTTCGACAAGTTCATTTCAAAGCCAAGCAATATCCGATCGAGATCATCGTAAGAGATGCCAATATCCCCCTCATCAGTTTGTCCAGACCACAATCCCGCAGTTGGTATTTTCTCAAGGATATTCTTTGGGATACCTATCCTTTTTGCAAGTTCTCTTACCTGCGTCTTGTAAAGATCGCCGATCGGGCAATAATCGGAACCACCATCACCAAATTTCGTGAAATAGCCGATCAAAAGTTCGCTCTTGTTGCTTGTTCCCATAACGATTCTATTTCGAAGTTTCGCTTCATGATAAAGAACAATCATTCTACAACGTGCCATGATGTTACCAATCAGTTCATTCCTGTCTGAATCAGAGAGAATCTTTTCAAATCCTTCAATCGCGGGTGAGATATCGACGATCTTCAATTCCATATTGAAGTTCTTGCAAAATTCAATTACATCTTGTTTGTCTGAGGTCGGTGAAACCTTGGTGGGCATAAAGACATTGAGAACTTTTTCTGGACCAATTGCATCGGCACACAACTTCGAAACGACCGCTGAGTCAATACCGCCGCTCAATCCAATGATCACACCGTTTCCACCGCTTTCTTCAACCTTTTGCTTGATGAAGTCCTTTATGATCAGTTCAGCATCTTCAGCGAGTTTCGGTCGCATTGATCTTGTAAAGTGAATTCCAATAAATAAGCACTTTCAAAAAATTGGAGAAAGAATCAAAAAGATGATATGTGCTCAATTTTATTTCCGTATCGGAAAAATGAAAATTGTATTGGCCCAAGTGCCTTCTTGCGTAGCGGATAAAGCAGAAAATATTCGTAGAATTGAGAAAGTCGTTGGAAAAGTTGATGCAGATCTCGTCGTGTTCTCAGAAATGTTTCTCACGGGGTATATGTGCAGGGATTTGTTTTTTAAGGTTGCTGAGGGAACGGAAGGAGAAAGCGTGAGAAAGATTGAGAGGATTGCTGAAGAGCATGGTTGTGGCATTATATTTGGGATGCCCGTGCTAGACGACCGCGTTACATCGTTGGTCATGAACAGCGCAATTCTTATCTCTCCAGATGGATCCGTTCAAAGGTATGATAAGCTCTCCCTTGCGAATTTTGGGCCGTTTGAGGAGAAACTTTACTTTTGTCCGGGTAGCGCTCCGAAATTATTCGAGTTCAATCACGTAAAAATCGGACCAATCATCTGTTATGATATTTTCTTTCCAGAAATTTCAAAATATTACGCGACTCTTGGGGCTGAAATCATTATCTGTATCGCGGCTTCCCCTTCTACCTCAAAGCCCTACTTTGAGCGAGTCATCCCAGCGAGGGCGATCGAGAATACGACATATATTGTTTATGTCAACCAGGTAGGAACGCAACTGAACCAGGTCTTTTTTGGAGGAAGCCAGGTAGCGAATCCTCGAGGCGACATAGTCGTCAGAAACAAGTATTATGAAGAGGATGTCACTATTGTTGAAATTGATCCCGCTGAGATTCGTCTAGCGAGGCAAATGCGCCCAACCGTACGCAATACGTTTGAATTAAGTAACATTCTGTACTCGCCTCTCCCAGAATAATTTCGTTTAGATTAAGAGACATTTCATTAAGTGAGGAAATTGTCTATGATTGAGGAGTATTACTCACTAGTCATAATCGCACTCATTGCGTTTATCGCACCTCTTTTATTAACACGAACAGGGATTCCTGTTGTCGTTGGAGAAATCTCTTTTGGGCTTGTTGTCGGT
>JANHAK010000015.1 GCA_024464195.1 Methanomassiliicoccales archaeon
GCGGCTCGGATCATGGTTTTTAAGGGCGACGGCGGCTTGATGTCTCTTGAAATGGCGCAGGAGCGACCAATCGAAACAATTCTATCTGGTCCTGCGGCAAGTCTGATGGGTGGAAAAGTTTTGGGTCATGTCGAAGATTGTATTGTCGTCGATATCGGCGGGACTTCAACGGACATCGCATTCATGGAGCATGGATTTCCTAAATTGGCTCAAGAGGGCGCTGTCGTTGGGGGCTGGAGAACGCGTGTCAAAGCGATTGACATATGGACATGCGGTCTTGGTGGCGATTCAATTATTTGGCTCGATGAAGATGGTGAAATCTGTATAGGACCGGAACGGGTCGTTCCCCTTGCAATTGCTGCTCTCTCGAATAGTACCTTCAAGGAGCGCATGAAGAAATACTCTGATACGGGATTTTACGTTTCAGCCTCTATCGACTTTTCTGGTTTGACAGAAAATGAACAAAAAGTTCTTCGATTCCTGAATGAGGCTGGGCCTTCAGCGCTTTTTGAAATCATGGATGGTGTTCCTGACGTTGTTTTGACGAGAGATGTCCTCAACAGTCTCAAATTGAGAGGCCGCGTCCTTCAAACAGGAGTAACGCCAACTGATATCATGCACGTCGCAGGACTTTATCGGGCAGGGGATGTTGAAGCATCTGAGATCGGCATCAATTTTATCGCAGAAAAATCAAATCTTTCAAAAGATCAATTTGTTGAGAAAGCGCTCGAGCGTATGGCCACTCGTGTCGGGGAAGAGATCCTTCGCAAGATCATCTTTGATGAGATCGGCATGTCGGGAGGTTCAAAAGCACTAACCAGTGTTCTCCAAGCATGTACAGGTGAGAAGCGTTTCAGAAACCTTGATCTGAAAGCAGCCCTTGACCGGCCGATCGTTGCAATTGGTGCTCCCGCGAAAGTTTTTGCGGAACCACTCGCCAAGAGAATGGATGTAAAGGTCATCGTTCCTGAACACCACGACGTGGGGAACGCCGTGGGCGCCGTATGCAGCCGCGTCACTGAATCTATTACTGTACATATTTATCCAAAGGATTGTAAGTTCCTCGTCTTTGCGCCAGGCACAACTCCGATTGACTACACGCATGTCGAGGAAGCAGTCGCTGCCGCCAAATCTTACGCTGGACATTTTGTTAGGGATCGTGTCGAATCAGCCGGCGTTGAGGGTGAAATACAAATGAAGTTCGATGTCGTTGAACGTCGATTTTGCGACGGATACGGCAAAGAAATGAAATTCATCAACTGGATTGACGTAAAAGCGACGGCAATGGGCATCCCCAAACTCAAATAATTCGCCTTTTAAGGTGTTTGATAATTTAGGAGCAAAATTGTATATTTATGGAACAATGTTGCATCTATAGATCACAAAATGCATAATAAAACAATAATCTGCGAAACATTGAAGTAGATCGGTCTCGATAAGTTAAATAGCAGGTTACCGATGATTTCATAGGAGGGAAATTTTGTGGATAACGGAATGAAACCACGGGATCGAGTGCTTGCAGCTCTCAACCGGAAGCCGCTGGACAGACCTCCAGTTGTCTGTTTCACGCAGAGTGCGACTGTGGATCAAATGGATGCTGTCGGTGTTTACTGGCCCGATGCACACACTGATCCTGAAAAAATGGCGACACTCGCTATGGCAGCGAATAAGGTTTTTGGGCTTGAGTCGGCTCGTCTGCCCTTCTGTCTAACAGTTGAAGCCGAAATCATGGGGGCTGAGGTTGACTTGGGAAAGGTGGACCGGACGCCGATGGTTAAGAAACATCCATATGAAGCTTCCAGCGAGGTTGAGATTCCAAAAGATTTTGCGAGCCGCGGACGTGCGAAGGTAGTTATCGAAGCAACAAAGATACTGAAGAAAAAGACTGAAGGCAAATTGCCAGTCGTTGTGGGGACAACAGGGCCATTTACGATCGCCGGGCATCTCGTCGGGACTGAGAACATTCTATTGTGGATCATCACAGACCCTGACTCGGTTCACAAGTTCCTCAAGATTGCTGCTGAAATAGAGCACCAATATGTCAAGGCGATCGCAGCTGCGGGCGCGGACGTCATCGTGATGAGTGATCCCTCGGCATCAACCGACATGCTCTCAGGCGAGATGTTCGATGAGTTCGCCGCACCATATATAAAACAAGCGTTCTCGGGTATCGAGGCAAAGAGAGTTCTTCACATCTGCGGTGACACGACAATATTATTGGAACACATGATGGCGACTGGTGTTGACGGCTTAAGCATTGAAGAGAAAGTCGTTCCCGAGAAAGCTGTCGAAATTGTGGATAACAAAGTGGCACTTATTGGAAATGTCGGTGTCGTGAAGCCATTGCTGCAGGGAACACCAGACGACGTTATGAGGGATGCTAAGAGAGTGGCGAAAGCAGGATTCCATCTTGTTGCCCCAGGTTGCGGTCTCGCTGCTCGTGTACCGAAGAACAATATTCAGGCTCTGGTCAAAGCGGTAAAAGGTTAGAGCTGAAAGATGGGAATTGAAAATTCCCTTCAAACTTATTTTTTGTTAGAATTTTTTTGGTTTAATTTTTTCCGCTCATGTAACATACTGGTATTACAGCTCAAAAATAACATAAAATCATTACGAAATTGTGAAGCCAGTTAAATAAGATGTTAAAGATTCTGATAATTATTCAAATTTTGTAATAGTATTTCTTTATTTCCAATCGATAAAATTAAGCTAGTTGTTTTTAATAAATGTAAAAATGAGTAGCGAACTTTTCATTCATTCTGTTTATCTGGAATTCTGAGGTGTGCATGTTTAAATAATGAAATCATAATTACCGATGGTACTTCCTATGGCCTACGGGATAGCTCTTGATTTGGGAACAAGCGGTTTCAGAACACATCTGGTGGATCTATCCAACAAAGGAAAAATCATATCGACAGCGATCACGATGCGACATCCCCTACCAGGGGCCAATATCATGGATCACCTTCATTTCTGGATCGAAAATGGCGCTGAAGTAGGGCATAAGATCATTCTTGAAACGGTTGATAAACTCATAGCACTTCATGGTGTTGATTGCAGGGAGATCAAACGGATCGCTGTTTGTGGCAATCCAGCCCAGCTTTCAATGTTTGAGGGCATTGAGATTCGCGATCTCGCATACGCAGGTGAATCGATTCTTAAGCGTTTTAATATCACAAGACCTAATAGAAGAGGACATACGACAACAGCTGGAGCTATTGGACTGACGGTTGTAGGGCCAGAGACTGAGGTTGCCATTCCGCCAGCAATCAGGCATGAAGTTGGCGCAGATGCACTTGCAATGATTATTAAATCAAAGATGCTCGAAAAGAAAGAGACATGTATGGTCACAGATTATGGAACAAATGCTGAAATGGGTCTCTATCACGAAGGTGAACTATACAGTGGGAGTGCGGCAGCTGGTCCCGCAATGGAGGGACAGCATATTTCCCATGGAATGCTTGCAGCACCTTATGCAATATCTGATTTGAATGTCGAGAGCGATGGGTATTGGGCTAATTTTGTTCTTGACGAGCGCCTAGGCCCGCGAAAAGCCTCCTTAATCAATCCTTCAACCGGCGATTTAAAGAGACTTGATAGCATAAAAGCAAGGGGAATTACGGGTACGGGCGTCGTTGCGGCGGTTGCTCTCGGCCTCGAAACAGGTTTGATCAAATTGCCTGGGATTGCAACAAAAGATAAAATTCTTCATTTCCAGGATGGTATCACATTCAATGAGAAGGACCTCCATGAGGCTGGAAAGGCGATGGGAGCGATTCGCGCGGGGCATAAGACGCTCATCGAGGAAGTTGGAATCAGTGATGAGGAGATTAAGACAATGTATTTGGCCGGTGCATCTGGTACTTATGTTGATCCGATCAAAGCGCAGACATGTGGTCTCGTACCACGTGTTGTAGAAAAAACGGTTCAGGTCGGGAACACTTCATTGATGATGGCCTATGATCTTTTGGTTGATCCGTCGGTATTGGATATGATGCAGTCTGTCGCTGATTCGATCGCTTCGAAACACATCATGTTTGCGACATCAAAAATTTTTGAGGATATCTATATCAATGAAGTGGCCTACTGGCTCGAGGGCATGCCGATGGAATATTACAACAAAATGTTGAAGATCTCAGGTTTATCTCCCCTACCTGATATTAAGAGACCAAAGGAAACGATGAGAATTGTTGATAGAGATATTCCAGAAGTAGGATCAAAGGGGTTAAAGACCCTTGAGCATGTCGGTGTTTTCCTTATTGGATCATTCGAAGGTTGCGCAGGTTGCAAGAGGTGCGAGATGGAATGTCCCGAACAAGCACTCAAAGTTGAAAAAATTGGAAAGAAGGAATACAAGATCAGAATTGCAACGGAATATTGTCTGGGGACAGCATGCAAGAATTGTGAACAGGTTTGTCCAAATGGTGTCTTGAAATTTAGTGAATTAAAAATTGTAAAGAGGGAGGAGTTGAACGGTAAGTGCGCCTGATTTCCGTCGTTGACAACACATCGGCACCTCCCTACTCGCCTTCGGGACTGGTGAAGAGATTAGACTCACCAGCAAAACATTTTCTTTCGGAACACGGCTTCTCGATGCTCGTAGAAACCGACAAAGGACATCGCGTCCTTGTCGATACGGGTGCGTCGGAAGAAGTGCTCCTTCATAACCTTTCGCTTCTTGAATTGAGTGTTGACAAGATCGATGCTGTTTTCATCACGCACGGGCATTACGATCATGTCGGAGGTCTCGCTCCATTCGCGAAGGCGGGCGTTCCAATATTTATGCATCCGAAGGCTCTGGTACGCCCCCGTCTTGCAGTCAACAATGATAAGATGGTTGATCTTTCAATTCCTGAGAAAGTCGCTCAGGGACTTGCGTCATCGAATCTCAGACTCGTCTCGACAATGACGGAGATTATCGATGGAGTGAAGACATCTGGAGAAATCTCTCGTCTTTTCCCATTCGAAGTAGCAGGCAACTATATGATTAAAGTGGGAGAAAATCTTGTTGTTGATAATTTCAACGATGAGCAGGCCCTTTACATCAGTTCAAAAAAAGGGCTAATCATTGTCATCGGTTGCGGACACGCTGGTATCGTCAATATCGTTCATCAGGCAAAGAAATTAACAGGATCGAAGATCTTTATGATTGCGGGAGGATTCCATCTGTATTGCGGAGACACCGAGAGGTTGCTCAAAACGATGGATCATTTGAAGAATTTGGGTGTCGAAAGAGTCGTTCCGATGCATTGCACTGGATTCGAGGCGATGAAGCTCATTTCTGACAGATTCACCGGTTTCGAGCTGATGTCCGTCGGCAGCGAAATTGTCATTTAGAATATCATTTATGAATACGTCACATTTTTCATTACGCTGACTGAAAAAATAATGATCGAAATGGAATATCTAGCATTATGGGAAAATTTATACCAATAAAAGGAAGCCGTCATGACTTCTCAAATATCGGAGATCGCTTGTCTGATAAGTTCATCTGCCAACGCAGCAATCGGAAAGACTGATCTGGCATATTCGATTGGTCCATACATTACAAAATCCGCGCCGGCCATAATCGGGATTGCTGCCGATGAAATATCGACCTGCCTGTAGATTCGCGCATCTTTTTCTTTTAATCTCATAAGCATCGACCAAGATTCAACGGCGTTATGAAGTGCGCATCCAGTAGGAATCCCCCATTTGGCTTTCGAGACAATTATTGCCCTTAGAGCAGAACCCGCGTTTTGATCCATCGACATAACTGCAACATCGATGAGCGGCTTTTTGATGCCATAACGGTGCGCGATTTCGATTAATCCTTCTTCTAATAAGCCATTGCCATTTTCCAAAAGGTAAATCTTGCCCTTAACACCGAAATCGTGCGGATTGAATGCAAGGAGAACTGCCGCTTTAACACCTATTTCATTCAACATTTCAAATTCTTGTTTTGAAGTTCCGACACTGAGAGTATTGTAAACGAGTTTTTCAAGAAGACCCATTTCAGAAGCCCTTTTCGCGCCAGCCAATTTGACCTCGGGACTTGGCGAATCGACAAGAAGCGGCAATTCAGTTAGATCAGAAATAATGTTGAGATACGAAACGATTGCTCCAGCCGTTTCGGCATAAATCATCAGCGCCGCCGGTGTTTCTGTCTCATCAATCACGCTTTCTAAGTTATTAATTAATTCCTCTAAGCGGAAAGTATCGATTTTACCATGCGTACGATCCTCAACGATGCTGTGACCGGGATAGAACAAAGAACCGATCATTGCGGTCCTTCTTGTTCCAGGCTGGCCACCAAATGAAACACCGCCAATTTCATAAATATGTTGGGTATTCTGAAATCTGAACAATTCAAGCACCTCCTGTCAGATATGATCTAATTTTTATCGCAAGAGAAACTGAGGGAACGATGAAGATTTCGTGGTCGATCGGATCGAGCATGACGCCGAATTCTTCTGACACCACGGTCAACGATGCTGATGTGGCCAGTTTTTCACTCGAAAGTCGGAGCATGTGGGAGGCGAATTTATCAGCTGCTAGGTTTAGCGATTTTCCAATCCGAGATCCTTCCATCGTAAGCGCCAGGCTCTTTATGATGAACGGTTCAACATTCATAGGACCAGGATCACGATTATTACATTCATCGATCTTTTTCAGAAGTTCTTTCGTTCTTTCTTCATCAAAATGATAGATAGGATCGTATGCAATGATCTCTTCGACTTCTTTTGGATACACAAGATCGATGATTTCCACTTGTCTCATGAATCTATCAACGGCTTCCTTCGGAATATTGCATAAATAAGGAATTGCAGACTTTGCCCCATTAATCCTCATTCTTTCATCGACACCATTTTTACCTAGGTTGATCAACGCATCACCGGGAAAATGGCCGAACTCATCTTTTCCGCAAACAATGAGAAAACGGATTCTGGGATTGCTAATGATATTTGCTATGATCTTTTCTATTCCAATGTTTTCAGTTTTCAATGTACCTTTGATATTGAATCGATCTCGGGATAAATTCACAACGCCTCTACCAATGATTACAATAGCGACAGGTGAATCACTGGATCCGAGTTCGTAATCACCAGGCACAAATGGCCATTTGCAATTTTCTTTCATAATCTCAGCAATTTAGTGAAATCTGTTATTATTTTCATCTAAATATTATTTTTCATTGAGAAATAGCATATTGTAAATTTTCTTTAGGACTTGTTACAAAATTTCGCTGCGCGAAATTCATGAATGATTGATTCATTGCCAACCAAACGTCCAGATTTCCGAATTGAATTTCGACATCTATAAATATCGACTTTAAAGTAACGCTAATTGGTGAAAATTATATGGATTACTCTGAAGCTTCCAAGAAACTGGTCAGCATTCTTGGGCTTAAATACGAACCAGTAGCAGTTACCTTAATTAAGAACGGACAATTACCACCCGATGGATACAAAGAAGTCGATGGAAATCTGCGACATTGCCAGTCGATCATGAGGGCGAGAAAGGGAGAGGTCATGTGGATACCCGCCTCCAAACATGCATGTCCTGTTGGTGCTTCTGCCCTCGGTATAGTTGCAACACCTGAAAAGGTCGCTTCTGGGGAATTTCATTACAATCTCGGAATGTTCAGCAGTGCAGATGCAGCAAAAAGAATGATTGACGCGCGGCCCACACTGCCTCTGGGTAGTGTGATTGGAACGGTTGTTAGTCCGCTGAGCAAAGCGAAAGTCCCTCCAGATGTTGTCGTAGTTGTTGGGACGCCTGAACAATTATACTGGATTCTCCCCGTAGCCGCGACTTTCGAAAAGGGTGGAAGAGTAACGATTAACACGGCTGCGATGCAAGCTACATGTGTCGACTCAACTATTATTCCATATCTGACTGGCGAAATTAACGTCTCGCTTGGGTGCTTTGGATGTAGAAGAAGCACGGATATAGCCCCTGAAGAAATGTACGCTGGCATTCCAGCCAATAAACTTGAGGAAGTTATAAGAATCTTGGAAAAACTTGCCTCGGGACCGATTCCGAAATCCAGAACCAAGTAGTCTTTGTTTGTTAACGAAATTGAGAAAGATATCGCTGAGAGAGGCCAATCTTCTCACCATAAGAATGTGACCTTTTTTTAGGTTGACCTTTTTTTAGGTTGATAAACTTTTTAACTCTTTATTTTAAACGGGCTGATATCGTGATAGCCATCTGCCGGAAAAATGATTCATTAACGATAATATTGAAACGTTTTTCTTATTTTCGTGCATAATTGTTACAATCAAAGATTAATTGATAGCTTAATTGTTTCATTTTTTCGATATCCTTTAGTATATTTATGTTCAATTATGTATTAATGCTGAGTTTGAATGGTAACCCCTTTCCAGATATAGATTATTTCCAGATGATCTGGCTTAGTTTTCAGAGAGGATTTTATACGGAGGAATTTTCATGGACAAGCTCGACATTGAAATTTTGAGGATCCTGAGGTTAAACTCAAGGGAAAGTCTCGGTAATATTGCAGAAAAACTCGGCGTTTCAAAGGCAACGATCAGCCGAAGGATTTCACGGATGGAGAAGGAGGGATATATTTCTGGGTATACGACTGTGATGAACCTATCGAGAATGGGTGTCATGAGAGCGCTCATTCTTCTCGAGGTGGTTGGTTCCGCAATCAACTCGGTCATCGAGGAGCTCAAAAAATTCGAAGAAATTGAGTATATTCATAAAGTATTTGGAGACCATTCATTGATTTGCGAAGTATATACAAAAAGCGTCGATAGTCTCTACCTTCTGATCCAAGGGAAAATACTTACAATACCACAAATCCAAAACGTTGAGGTCGATATTCTCATCGAAAAGATCGCTTTGAATCCTGATGCTGATTTCGATATGGTATCTGGGAAGTCAGTAAGCATGTAGGTTTTCGCAAATAATGTGATGCTGGAATGATCTAACATCTGACATTAGAATTCTGGAAAACAACAAATCTTTAATAAGGGCGTGCCAAATGCTCAAAAGAGAGGCGTGAATTAATGAAATTGGGCCCCTCTCCGAAGAAATATCTGTTTGATGGACATCGGATTGTCGATCCCTATACGACGCTCCAGCGTGTTGAGCCGTTATGTAGGATCGCTGGCATCACTCGCGTTGCTGAAATCACAGGTCTAGATAGGGTCGGCATTCCTGTTTTCTCGAGTATCAGACCAAATGCTGAATCGGGCGCAGTGAGCGTTTACAATGGAAAGGGTGCAACAAGAGAACAGGCAAAGGTTTCAGCGATCATGGAAGGACTGGAACGATATAGTGCTGAACAAAAAGATCGGAAAGTTGTCAGGGCAAAAGTTGATGATATATTAACTTCAAAATATGCAATTCATCCTAGAGATCTCATTTTACCGAAAACGTCTCTTTTCCATCTTGAATATCAGCCGATTGCCTGGATTGAGGGAGTTGAACTGAACGAAATGGAGCGAATTTGGGTTCCAGCAAATGCCGTTTTTCATCCCTACATTTCGCATCTCGATATGTTGCTTTTCAGGTCCAACACCAATGGCCTCGCTTCTGGAAACTCCTTGGAAGAGGCTGTTCTCCACGGGCTCTGTGAGGTGATCGAGAGGGATGCATGGTCAATCTGCGAGGCTAAACGCTGCGTAAAGGCGGATTTAACTCTTGATGTTGAGAATGGACTTCTTTATGATTTAATACAAAAATTTGAGTCGCAAGGCATTAGTATCCATATAAAAGAGTTGACGAGCGATATTGGCGTTCCAACGATCGGAGTAGCGGCTGACGATTGGCAAACGAAAGATCCGACATTATTAGTCATGGGTATCGGAACGCACCTTAATCCATATATTGCGGCAATCCGCGCCTTGACCGAGGCTGCACAAAGCAGGGTGACGCAAATCCACGGTGCTAGGGAGGATACAATTAACGCGCGGTTTCGACAGAAACTTGGATACGAGAAAACGAAATCGATCAACAGCATGTGGTTTTCGAGATCGGGAAGGGAAAAGAAAATATCAGAGATCGATCGGCTCGATACAAACGACATTTACGATGATATTTTACTCGTTCTCGATCGCCTCAGAAAAAGAGGATTCAAGAAGGTGATCGCGGTCGATCTCACGAGAAAGGAATTAGGAATTCCAGTCGTGAGGATCATAGTTCCAGGATTGGAAGTTTTTGCAATGGATGATGAGCGTGTCGGTCAGAGATTAATGGAGGCAACAGTTTGAAAGCCATCATCTTCCTCGGTCCAAGCATGTCGCACGATGAAGCAAGAAATATCCTCGATGCTGATTACCGACCGCCAGTCAAGCGTGGTGATTTAATTCCGATTTACAGCGAAAACGATGTCATCGTCGGTATTATTGATGGAGTTCTACTTAACGAATCGGCTGTTGGTCATCGAGAAATCCTTGGGTTATTGGAAAGGGGTATCACCGTTGTTGGAGGCGGCAGTATGGGCGCCCTTCGAGCCTCGGAACTAAAGGATTTTGGAATGATTGGAGTTGGGGAAATATTCGAAATGTATTCATCTGGTGTGATCGAGGGTGATGATGAGGTTGCTATCGTCTTCAATCCTGAAACACTAGAGCCCCTTTCGGAAGCACTCATAAACATTCGGTACAATTTGGAGCGCGCTGCTAGCCTAGGTATCATTTCATGGTCCCAAAGTGAGGATATCATCCATGAATTAAAGTCGATCTATTTTCCTCAAAGATCGTATGAAAAGGCTCTAGAAATTGCTTATAGAAAATTAAAAGAAAATGAATTTAATACGCTTCGTGAATATCTCATAAATAGCGCAAAAGATCTGAAAAAATCAGATGCGAAATTGGTTATCACAACCATAAAAAATTTAATTTATTCAAAAAAATAATAAATACTCGTTAAGTCGCCAATTTGTATCGACTGGATCGCTTCTTGACTTAATCAATTGTTTAATATGGATGGATACTCCATCCATAATCAAAATTATAAGCTAGCTCGTTTTAATGAGATATCGCAAGGGGACTGATTTTCATCGTCCGAGGAGTTCTTCCAAGGTCGGTGAAAATCGAAAAGAAAGGGAGGTATTGAATGGCGAAATACAAGGACAAGGTGGACTTGTATGACGACAGGGGCAAGCTGATTGAAAGGGACGTGCCACTGGAAGCCATCAGTCCTCTGTATAACCCTGCCATCAAGAGAACGGTGTCCTTGGCCAAGCGAGTTGTCGCTGTCGACCTTGCCGGGATTGAAAAGGCTCTGAAAACCGGAAAGGTTGGCGGTGGACATATCAAAGGCAAAGAGATCGATGTCCCGCTGGTAGCGAATGCGGCAAAGATCGCGAAATCTGTTCGCGATATTCTCAAAGTAGCCCAAAACGACGATACAGAAGTTAGCGTACTGGCGGATGGAAAGAGGATGATCGTGACAGTCCCCTCGGTACGGCTGGAGGCTGGTGTTGAATATACAACCGGTTTCACTGCAGCCGCCGCCGCGGTGACTCAAGCGATCATTGAGCTTTTCGACATCGATATGTTCCGAGCCAACATGGTTAAGGCAGCTGTATGGGGAAGGTATCCCCAGACTCTGAACTTTCTGGGAGCTAACGTAAAGTCGATTCTCGAGGTTCCCCAGAATAACGAAGGAGCAGGGTATGCATTGAGGAACATCATGGCAAACCACATTGTGGCACTGACTGGTAGAAATGCTATGAATGCAGCAGCTCTTGCGTCAATATTTGAGCAAACTGCGATGTTCGAAATGGGCGATGCGGTTGGACCATTTGAGCGGATGCACCTGCTGGGACTTGCGTACCAGGGTCTCAATGCAAACAACATGGTCTACGAAATCGTTAAGGAGAACGGAAAGACAGGTACTGTCGGGAGCGTAGTTGAATCAATCGTTGGAAGAGCAATTGAGGACAAAGTCATCAAAGTGAAGGAGAAGCTACCTTCTGGATATAAGGTCTACACGACCAATGATTTCGCGCTGTGGAATGCATACGCGGCTGCAGGTATGCTGTGTGCGATCATGGTTAACTGTGGTGCGGCGAGAGCAGCGCAAGGTGTCCCGTCGACAATTCTGTATTACAACGATCTGCTTGAGCATGAGACGGGATTACCAGGAGTCGACTTTGGTCGTGCAATGGGTACGTCTGTTGGGATGTCCTTCTTCTCGCACTCGATCTACGGTGGTGGTGGACCAGGGCTGTTCCATGGGAACCACATTGTTACAAGGCACTCAAAGGGCTTTGTGATTCCAGCAATTGCCGCTGGTTGTGCTCTGGATGCTGGTACACAGATGTTCTCCGCTGAGGCGACATCAGGACTTGTGAAAGAGGTATTCGGTGACATACCTGAGTTTAAGTCACCTATTAAAATGGTCGGAAAAGAGGCAAAGAAGCTCAAGGAAATGGTGTGAAGATGCCTTCCGAATCCGTGCCGGAGCCAGTACCGCTACCTGAAATCATGATATTCCCGTCGAGGCTCTTGTCAGCCACGACGACAGAAAAATTGCTAAACAAGTTATATACTGTTAAACATGTTAGACAGATCAATGTTCAGGGTGAATCTCTCCCCGAGAAGATCACGATGGGACCGGGAGCAGGTCTCGACGTAGATCACAGTGAAAGGAGGGAGATCGAGGTAGCGGGAAAGAAAACGGAACTCAAGGTCCAGGTTGGCCGCATTTTCGTCGAAATCGACGATATTGATCATGTTGAGGCGGCTCTCA
>JANHAK010000207.1 GCA_024464195.1 Methanomassiliicoccales archaeon
ATGTTGAGCAATATGGCGGTATCGTCATTGGTTATTATTACGAGAGGGATCGCGTCCTCACATCTGCGGCGCTCTTTCACATTGGCGATGGGGCGCTCATTGTCTTTTCGAGCCCGATTTCTGCCCCCTATGTAACAAGCGCTGAGGATACAATCGCCTCTGACATTGCGAAGATCGTCGTGAGCCAGCTCCAGTGGGTATCTGGACCAATCGTATTCGAGAATGCGAAGGGAGAGCCTGGCAAGATCGGCGGCGCGATGCATGTGACATTCGAGAATCCACGATTCGTTTCAATCCTCGCCCTTTCCACGATCGACACCATGGCGATCTACACCAGAGAGATCATTGATATTCGCACTTATTAAATAGAGAATCCTTTAGTCGAATCAACGATTTCCCAAATGTGTTTGTCTGATCGATTGAGGATGACGTGTACTTTCGCATATATTCTCGCGATCGTCTCGAGAGCAATCGCCGCTGCAATTTTATCGATCTGTGATTGATGCTCCTTGCAGAATGATGCAAACGCCGGCAAGAGATATGAGAGATTCCAGGTCGGGACTGTGAAGTTGAATCGTTTCTTCATGTACATCTCGCCGATATTGACCCTGATCCTCTGCTTGAGAAATTCTTCAATTGTTTCTGGTCCCTTATTATAAACGATTGCCTCCGGTACATACACAACCCTGTATCCACGCCTTTCAATCTCCATTTTTATCCAGTCTTCATCAGTATTTGTGCCCTTAGGTAGCTCAAATCCGAGATTGCGGAACGCGATGAGCTCTCCAGTTTTGGGCGCGATGAGGGAAAGACGATGGTGGAGGTCCCAGAGCATCCTTACCGCAAAACCGGTAATCGTCGTTGGTGAATTGACAGGGACGGGATGACCGCCTGTCATGCCAACGTGATCATTCCTAAAAGGAGAGAGCAAATACGAAAGGGCATTCTCCGCGAGGATGTTATCAGCGTTCACAAGTGCGATAATTCCCCCCTTACTCTCTCTGATAATCAAATTGACGGCGGAATATTTCCCCTCCCTCTTTTCTTGAACAATAAGTCTGACACGCTGATCTTTCTCCATATACTTTCTAACGATCTCATCGGTCCGGTCAGTGCTACCACTCGAAACCACGAGGATCTCATCGATCCTAAAATCTTTCACGCGCTGCGACGAGATCGCGCTCAGTGAGTTCTTAATGTTTTTTTCCTCGTTGTGAGCGCAGACACCTACCGTCACAGAGTGCATCGACTCTACAAGTCTCACTCTCGATAGATAATTTTCGTTTTAAACGCAGATCAACCAGCATCAATGTTGCATCCAACGGTATCGTAAATAGCGGATAGACCGAAACCAATGAACATCGGCACTAGCTGAAGATCTGGAAGTTCTGAAGCAATGATGTAGAAGAGGCCAAGGTTGATGAGGTATCCACTGAACGCTGTAAACATGATCTGAATGCCTTTGAGCAACCCCCCCTTCTTTCTTCTCTCGGCAAAGAACTCGTTTGCTACGACGACATAGCCAACTGCGAGAAGAAACGAGATGACCGTCGGAAAAATTCCTAGTGTGTGCCAGGGTTGGCCAGTCATTGTGAGAAATACGATCGTTGTCAAAATTCCGAGGATAAATGCTGCGAGAAATCGGCCAAGCATATTCAACAAAAAGAATGAAGTTGCTGCAGCGAGTCCTTTGCCGAAGATGCCACATTGTCTCATGATTGATAGGACGACCTTCGCATCCAGTTTTGATGAACCGCCACGTCGTTCTCCGAACTCAAACTCGATTTCGGAAATTCTTGTCCAGTGAGGAGAAAATTTGAGAATGTCAAAAAGGATTTTGAAGCCCCGCCTCTCGAACTTATCATAATTTTCAATCACGATTCTCTTACAGAACTCCGTTCTCCCGCCGAAGAAACCGCTCATCGTGTCTCTTGATCTCTTTTTTCTCCTAACTCGTAAATACAATGACGCGAGCGAGTGCGCACCCCACGATGAAATTTTTCTCGTGAACGAAAGTTTTCTCTTGTTTTTCCTGACACCAATAACGACATCATTTCCCTTTTTCAGTGCACTTACAATATCCTTAATTGCCTCAGGCGGATGTTGGAAATCCGCATCAAGGACGACGAAGTAAGGTGTTTCTGAGAAAAGAATGCCTTCCATGACGCTTGCTGTTAGACCTCGGTCTTTTCGCTCTCTCTCAATTAACGAAACTTGACGATGAAGTCGCGCGTATTCCTTGACTTTTGCTTGTGTACCGTCCGTTGACGAGTCATCAATAACGAGGATTTTTGCCGATGGATAAAGGGAGGTAAGTGATTCGAGCATTAACTGGATATTCTGGCCTTCGTTAAGAGTTGGCAAGATAATCGTGAAATCTTCAGGACAATTATGATGCTCGATCATGGCCCCGCTATTGACTTTCTTTTCACGATATATAGTTTTCCTGGATGAATTAACTATAGTTAATCCGTGAACCTGCCACTCCACATTTTCGGTTTACAGACTTTTGAAAAAATGCTGTATCATCTGACGACTCACTCTTTTCTTTCTTTATAATCGG
>JANHAK010000016.1 GCA_024464195.1 Methanomassiliicoccales archaeon
GGATGAATTCAATGTGTTGCGGTGCTGGTGGCGGATATAAATCGGCTTTCAACGATTATGCAGTCAACATCGCTGCTGAAAGGGTTAAGGAGGCTTTGGATGTTGGAGCTGAGATTATCGTTTCCTTATGCCCCTTCTGCGTCTTAAACCTTGAACAGGGCGCGAAGAAAATCAATGCCAATATTCCAGTGAAAGATATATCTGAACTCCTCCTTGAAGCAACAGAGCCAACTAAGACATCTTAGAATCGCAGTGAATTAACCACGGGTAACGACTCTCTCTTTGAGAGATGCGCGAATCAATTAGTTCGATACCTGTCAGCGAAATATTGAATAAAATATCAACTCGCTTTGCTGTGAACTATTCTCAACTGTATTTCCCACAACTGTAGCAAAACCATGCATCATATTCTGGCATATATGTGAGTACGTGACCACAATTGGGGCATCGCTTTACAATATCAATCTTCGACGGTTGATTTCCTGATTCAATTGGGCGAGGCTTTTTTGAAGAGATATCGACCCATTGAACGATTGTACCAGAAATCGTGGTGATGAAGAAAACAACCACGATGATGAACCACTGGAATCCAATAATATCGAGTGCCCATGCAACCAACGTGGCACCAACAAGTGCAGTAAAAAGAGCGACAATCCGATCGTAGGTTAAGAAAACGATCACAAAAACCGCTGCGGCAATGATGAGTGAGATGATCAGACCAACTCCCAAAGCATGCGCTAGTAGAAATACTGCAGCACTAGCAATAAGTGACATCGCGGTGGCAACGTAATAATAAAAAACGAGAGCGAGGAAAATTGCACCAAGCGTTCCAAGTATGTACGCGACTATGATCCCACCAAACAATGAGCCGATAGTGAACCCAATGACAAATCCCAGAACTACACCGGCAACCGCAAGAATGCTCTCGTAAATCCTATGACCCACAAATGCAAGTGCAATACCGAAAACCAAAAGCAGTGCGATGATAATTAATTCGAATTCTTTCGGAGTTACGAGTAACGGATTCATTGCATTCCTTCCTCAAAATCCAATTGTCTTTTTCAATAAATGCTATGGGATAATCTGACTTTTCAATGTTTCTATAAGCCCGCTTGATCCAAAAAAACGAATCGATATATTGAAATATTACAATCTATTCGGTGCTGGCGCTTTCAATTATGGTATTCGAACTTCTTGATGAAAGAATTCAAAAGATTCTCGAGAAAAAGAGTATCCGAGAACCCACGGATCCCCAGAAGGATGCAATACCCCATATTCTAGAGGGGGAGCATGTGCTCCTCGTCGCCCCGACTGGCATTGGCAAGACGGAGGCGGCGATGCTCCCAGTTTTCCATAAAATCCTCCGAGCAGAGGGTGAAGGAATCAAGTGTCTTTACATCACGCCATTGAGAGCTCTCAACAGGGATATGCTCCGCCGTTTTAGCGAGTTTGGAGCGGATCTAGGTATCAACGTTGCTGTTAGACATGGAGACACGGCTCAATCGGAAAGAGACAAGCAGGCAAGAATCGCGCCAAAAGTGCTGATCACAACTCCAGAAACCCTCCAAATTCTGTTCACTGGGAGGAAGCTAAGAAGACATCTTGAGAATGTTCAATGGGTCATCATTGATGAGATACACGAACTCGCTTCTGATGAGAGGGGTGCACAACTGGCGGTTGCGCTTGAGAGATTGGTTGATTTTTCTGGTGAATTCCAGAGAATTGGGCTTTCCGCGACCGTTGGAACTGCATCAGAGGTTGCAAAGTTTCTCGGAGGCGTAGGTCGGAAAGTTACTATCATCCAAACCGATGTGATTAAGACGTTAGATATTCGCGTGCAGGGACCTGAGATTACCGAAGAGGACAAGGAATTGGCAGGCATCCTGCAAAGTGATCCTCAGCTTGTTGCATGTATGAGGAGGGGACGAGAGCTGATCGAATCCCATCGATCGACGCTCTTTTTTGTAAATACAAGAGATACTGCCGAGGCGCTTGCGGCAAGATATCACATTTGGGACGAAAACTTTCCGATTGGTGTTCATCATGGATCCCTCTCCAAAGAGATCAGAGAGGAAATGGAAGAGGCGTTCAGAAGTGAAAAGATTAAAGCACTGATTTGCACCTCTTCGCTCGAGCTGGGCATCGACATCGGAAGCGCGGACTTTGCAATCCAATACAATTCGCCGAGACAAGTCACACGACTTGTCCAAAGAATTGGGAGATCGGGGCATGGAGTTGGAAAGGTATCGAAGGGTATCATCATCGCCTCAACACCAGATGAAATCGCAGAAAGCCTTGTTATCGCAAGAAGGGCGCTACACGGCGAATTGGAAGCATCGATTGTGCGGGAAAAGCCTTTGACCGTCCTTGCGAACCAAATTATTTCGTTGGCGATGAGCGGAGATGTCAAAATCGATGATGCGTACAGGATATTTACAAGAGCATATCCCTTCAGAAATTTGACAAGGGACGAATTCATGGATGTCCTCAACCAGCTTGGCCAAATTGGGTTACTTAGGATCAGTATTGATTCTTTTAAACGATCGGGCAGAGGAATGCGGTATTTCTACGAAAACGTCTCGATGATTCCCGATGAAAAGACCTATCGTATAAGGGATATCGGCAGCAGAAAGGTTGTCGGTTCACTCGATGAAAGTTTCGTCGTTTCATTCGCCGAGCCTTATGCCACATTTATTACTCGAGGGAGGACTTGGCGTATCATCGAAATAAGGGAGGATGAGCTGCTTGTGGAGCAGGTCAGAGAGATCGGATCAATTCCGTCGTGGGTTGGGGAAGAGATACCTGTTCCCTTCGAAGTTGCCCAAGAGGTCGGAGCTCTGAGATCAAAACAGGACTTCGAAAATTATCCAGGTGATAATGAGGCTTTTAGAAAATTGAAAGAGTATCTCGACAAGCAAAATGAGCGATATCCGATGCCTACAGACAATTTTCTGACACTCGATGTTGGTAGGAGGGTTGTTGTTCTCAATGCCTGTTTCGGCTCGAGAGTCAACGAGACAATCGCAATTCTGTTATCACTCCTCCTCAGCGCACGGCTTGGAGAGAGTGTTTCTGTACGAACAGATCCATATAGGATCCTCATCGAATTACCGCGAGATATCGCTCCCTTGATGATCCTGGAAACAATCAAATCGATTAAAGCTGAGAATGCACGAGAGCTCATCAAGAAAGCAATCAGGAATTCATCGTTCATGCGCTGGCGATTTATCTATGTTGCAAAGAAATTCGGTGTCATTGAGAAGGGCGCAGATTATAGATCAATCAATCTTTCCCGACTCATTGAGATTTTTGAGAATACCCCACTTTACCAAGAGGCAATAAACAAGATTTTATGGGAGGATCTTGATCTAGAAAGAACTGTTGAGATTCTCAAGAAAATTGAAAGAGAAGAGATCAAAATCGAGATATGTGGGATTTCCCCAATTGGGATGAGTGGGCTTGAGCATTCTAGAGATCTCATTATGCCCCAGCGCGCCGATCATTCGATTCTTGTGGCGCTCAAGAATAGGCTCGAAGATGAAGTAGCTTATCTCACCTGCCTTAATTGTCACAACCAATGGCGCTCAACTCCTCGAAATTTGCCAAAGCATATCGCCTGTCCAAAATGCAAGGGGGTCATGGTCGCGGCTTTGCACTCATATAATAAGGATCAGGCAAAATTACTGAAAAAGAAGCGCCTAACGGAAGAAGAAAAAAAGGAAATTCAAAAAATTTACAAGAATGCAAATCTCGTTAAAGAATACGGAAAAAAAGCAGTTCTAGTGCTTTCAGCGCGAGGAGTTGGACCTGATACCGCAGCAAGGATTCTTTCAGGTTTCTATGAGAACGAAGATGAATTTCTAAGAGGAATCCTTAGCGCCGAGATTCAATATGCGAGAACAAAGCGATTCTGGGACTAGATTTTAACGACTGGATTGCGAAGGTAAAGAGAGTTTCCCACCGTGATTTCAACAACATCACCAGGACTCATCGGTCCTACGCCTCCCGGTGTACCAGTGGCAATAACGTCTCCTGGCTCAAGGGTCATAAATTTAGAAATGAAAGAGATGAGATAGTCGACTTTGTGGATCATCAAAGATGTGTTGCTGCTCTGGCGAACCTGCCCGTTGAGTTTGAGAGTGATGTCCATCCTATCGATGTCGCCAGCATCCTTCAATAAAACTGGTTTCGAGATTGGGGCAAATGTATCAAAGCTCTTACTAATTGCCCATGGTAAACCTTTTTTCTTCGCTTCAAGCTGTATGTCCCTCGCGGTTACATCGTTGAACGCGGCTACAGCGAGAATATAATTCCTTGACTCATCGATTGGAATATTCTTCCCCTTTTTCCCGATGATGACAGCAAGTTCTCCTTCGTAGTCAACACGGCCAATTGCGTCGGGAATGAGAATAGGGCAACCATTCCTAGTCAGTGCGCTCGGTGCTTTCAAGAAGATGACCGGCTCTTCAGGTTTTTCAGCCCCCATTTCCTTGACATGCTCTAGATAATTGCGGGCCACACCAATGATCTTCTGACACTTTACTCGTTTCACTTTTCCTTGAACGTTGAGTGAAAAATCAGAGCTCATCGCTGACCGTCTCTAATTTGAAAAGAACGCCCATGCCCTTGAGAGTTGCATGAACCTTGTCAGCAAGGTAAATCGCATCTTCTACCGTTGCTTTGCTGTCCCATCGATAGACGCAATCATAGGCGCCAGTTGTTGTTTCAAACCCGAGATTGTGTAGCGCATTCAGTACTTCGGACGGTCTCGAACCATTGGAGCTGAAAATTATTGTCATATATGTGATCATTCGATCTACTCTCCATTCTTTAATGGAACTCAATCATAAAAACTTTGCAGTCAAAACGACCTACTGGTTGATCGAATTGTCCACATCTTCTTCTTTCTTATCATTGCGAACAAACCCACGCGCAATGACATAGATTTCCGAGCTTGTGGGGCGAGAGGCTTTCGGACTGTGCAACTTCACATCCAAAAAACTCTTCCTTACCCGCCTCAGATAATCCTTTAACAGATCCCCCTGGAAGATCTTGACAACCATACTTCCGCCATCTTTCAGACTCTTTTTCGCAAATTCAAGGGCATGCTCACAGAGTTCGACAGACCTTGCATGGTCAGTCGAATAGTTTCCACTGATATTCGGCGACATGTCGGAAAGCACGACATCCGCGCGACCTCCGATCACTGAAAGCACCTTCTCCACGGTCTTCTCCGACCTAATATCCCCGCGAATGGTCGTGACGCCCTCAATTGGCAAGATTGGTTGCAGATCAACACCGACAACAATACCTTCAGATCCTACCGATTCCTTTGCGACCTGAAGCCACCCGCCAGGCGCGGCGCCTAAATCGACAACGGTTGCTCCGCGCCTCAAAATTCTAAATCGCTGGTCGATCTGTTTCAGCTTGAAAGCAGCCCTGCTCCTATAGTTCAATTCCTTCGCTTTCCGGTAATAAAAATCCCGGCGGCGTTCAACGACCCAGCGTCTAGGCATCTCAATTCAATTATTTTCGCCACCCAAATAAATGTTTGTTTCTCGCGCACGAGGATATGAACACGAGAAGAAAAGAAAGGTTAATCCAACTGAGGGGGATTACTAGTTGGCGTGCGCGATGAGCCCAGAAAGATGGACTTACAAAATGGCAGGTGTCGATATACATAAGAAATCGATGGCAATCAGTTCGCTTGTTAAAGAGCTAAAATATAAACGAAGAGGATTCGGCGCGGCGCTGCCGATCAAAGGTCAATTCACCGGTTTAATTAATTTTGGCGACATTGCCCTCACTCTTTGTACCGATGGCGTTGGGACAAAACTCCTCGTCGCTAAAAGAATGAACAAATGGGATACTGTCGGGATCGATTGCATCGCGATGAATGTGAACGATACGATCTGCGTTGGCGCAGAACCGCTCGCGGTCGTCGATTATATTGCCATGGATCGACCCGATGAAAAGATTACCAAGGAAATTGGGAAAGGTCTCGAGCTCGGTGCCAAATTAGCTAATGTTGACATAGTGGGAGGAGAAATAGCGATAATGCCCGAAATCGTAAAGGAAATTGACCTTTCAGCAAGCTGCCTTGGATTTGTTGAAAAGCGGAAAATCATCGATGGAAGCGAAGTAACGCCAGGCGACTTGATCATCGGGTTGCCAAGTTCAGGAATTCATTCAAACGGACTGACCTTGGCAAGAAAGGTATTCGAGGAGAATGGAATTGATTACGACCAGGTCATCTCGCCGCTCAATAAAAGTGTCGGCGAAGAACTTCTCACACCAACTGAGATTTATGTGAAAAAGGTCTTAAGATTGATTAAATCATGCAAAGTACACGGCATGGTCAACATTACTGGCGGAGGTCTCCGTAATTTCGTTAGAATCAAAGGCGACGTGAAATTCGAGATCGAAGATCCTCTTCCTCCGAACCCAATTTTCGAAATCATCGCTCATCTGGGAAGAATCGATAATCATGAAATGTATCAGACGTTTAACATGGGAATGGGATTCGCCGTGATCTGCCCGGAAGGGGAGGAGAAAAATGCATTGAAAATGCTAGGAAAAGGTGCAAAGGTTGTTGGTAGGGTCACGAAAGGGAAAGGCGTCGCCATTCCTTCACTGAAAATATATTACAAAAAATACTGAAATTATTGACGCAGTTGACTGAAGAATACGAAGCGCATGAACAAGGCATAACATTATTAAGTCAAAGTGACCCTTGCAATTGTTCTAATTTTCTTTTCAATGTGTGAGCGATGACCGCGACAACAGCACCAAGTGCCGTACACGTCTCAAGAGAGTGACCGTCAAAAGTCACATCGAAATGATGATTTGTCAAATCGATGAGCTCCTTTGGTGTTCCTCTTGGCCCTGCCCCGAAGAGTAAACAAACGCTCCTGCCGCTCATGAGCATCGCGCAGATATCGTCAGCAGTTCTCCTTCGTTCTATATCAGGATTGCACGTCGTCAATACAATCTCGCCGAGCTGTGGCGGGAATCCCTTTCGAACGTATGGAAACATTTGAAAGCGTCCTCTTGAGGCTAGTTCTTTCAGATAACGGCCTTCCTCACCAATTGTTGTCGTTGTTGCAATCCACTCCGCCACTTCAGAAGGCCTTGAGAGCTCCGAAGGAAAAGGGAATCCGAAGGTCGCGAGGTTCATATCAAACGCAAACGCCAATGGACCCGCGCGGGCGAGCAAACGGCGATGGGCTTCCCTAAAATGATTGGGATCGTAAGAATTCCAAAGACCGATTGTAGGACGTCCAATCATGTTTACATCTTCGTCGTCTAAATCATGAGATAATTCGATTAAAAAGAGTTAAAAAGGATTCATCGAAAATCATTCGATTGCCAACGGAATCTTCTTTATCTCTTTCAGTGTATCATTTTCCCAGATAAACTGCAAACGCTTTCTCCCCTTCCATACACCTTTTTGCAATATGTAGCCGACCATGAGGCTCATGCCGATAGACGCCTCGACGTATGCAACGGCCTTTGTCGCGTGTTTGCTAATCTTCCCCCATGACTGGGCTTCTTCGAAAGTGCAACCAGAAAGACCACCCCAGTACGGGACATCAGTCGTGATTTGTATTGCATAATAATGGCCGCCTTTATCATGGCCTAACGAATACGCGATAACCTCTGTTTGCTGTATGAAATTTTTCGGCACTCCGCCCCCGATATAAATGACGCCTGTCCTATCAGAATGAATCATGATCTGCGTCAGCTCATAATCGTCGCGGATTGGATCAATTTTCATGAAAGGTTTGTTTTCCTCTTTTCGTTTTGCATACATTTCAGTTAAACCGATGCCAATAGACGAGTCGTTAAGCGCTGGAACGAAAATCGGCACACCGTACTTTCGCGCATTATAAAGAATCGAGTTCTCGTCTTTCGAATAGTCTCCGAGAATGCCGAGGAATTCTCTGCTGGAATACGACCTCGGTTCGAGTTCACCAGCAATTTCGCCAATATAAGCGTCAGTTTCTTCGAATTTCTCTTCGTCAACAAGGGTATCGTATATCCTGTCAAGGAAAAGCTCTCTTAATTTAACATCGTCGATATGTGGGGAACACTTGTAATGCGCGTACCCTCTTGATTGATAGAAATCCTGATAGGGTATGGCTCCTGTTGACACAATCACGTCGACAATACCATACTTAATCATGTCAGCGATGACTTTTCTCAATCCAGCTGCAATGAGTGGCCCAGCCAGACCCAGTACAATTGTCGGTCTGGTCGGATCTTTCAACGCATTCTCGTACACAGTAGCGCAGTTGGCCAATGCTCTACTCTGAACCGAACTGTCCTTATAAGCCTCTACGAGATCTTTTACCGTTTTGATCTTGTCGAAGTCTATCGCCTTGACTTTCTCTTTCAAGAGGTCTTTGCGGCTCACCATATTCATTTCCTCCATTCTCGTAATGCTGCCCGATTAGAACTCAGGCAATTCATTGGTCTTTTTCAGCTTTCTTCGGGCGGCTGCAGATGGCGTACTCGTCGCCATCAAAAAAAACATCCAATTCTGGATGTTCAGCCTGGATTTCCTCGATTTTTTTAAGAACTTCACGCAATGTCAAGTTACTGTTCTTATCGATCTTGACGTGAATCCGCTTTTCCATTTCAAAGCTCCTGGTCGAGGCCCGAATCTATCAAGATATTTCTGTCAGTATATATTTTTTTGTTCAGAAGCAATCAGGGTTTAAATATATAGGGAGACCAGAAGTAAATAAAAAATTACCGACTTCGGTCGAAATATAAAAAATGATTTTGAATAAAGGATCTGTTGGGCGCTGGCCTGATATAAACACCAGTGCGCTATAAAATCTTAAGGATCTTAACACGATCTGATCTTACAGGCTATCGTCTAGGAACGCAATTCATATTCGCATGCTTTTATGTCGAGACAAAAATAACAAAACAGTGACACTTGTTGCCAAATTCATTTTTTGATGATGATGCCAAAATATTAAAATAATAATTAAACAAGTAAAGTGAAATCAATTAAGTTGTGAAAGAAAGCAGGTGTATAATTGCAAGAGAAGAAAATGAAGGAAGATCAAAAGAGCGATTATGCACAATTTGAGCCCGCGGATGCTAATGGTATTAACAATAATACCGATGGTAGTACCTCTACGGAAAAAATTGAGGAAATTAAAAAGTGGCTCACAGATGAATATAATTTGATCTCTTGGCTCGATGAATCACCGCAAGCGTCTGCCGAGACAACCCCCATTTCAGAAAAAGCAGAAGATCGGGGGGAAACGGTTGAAGAGATCATTGCTTCTTATGAAGCCGAGATTGCAAGATTGAAGGATGAGATCTGCGAAGCAAAAGAGGGGCAGGCAGTTATATTTGACGAGAATCGTGAAGAAATTAGACAGAAAGTTGAGAAGTTAACTGAAGAAAATACAAAACTGGCAAAAGAATTGAAAGAGGCTAGTGAACAGCTGGCATTTCTCAAAGAACGACTTGAGGAAGCTTTGGCAGGCCTCCCTGTCGATCATGCTGAAATTATCAGGAAAGAACTTGAATTGAAAGAGAAGGAGAGAGCGCTCGAAGAAAGAGAAAGACGCTTGACGGAAAAAGAGGCGATGCTAGAAAACAAGAAAGCCGGGGCAGCGGTGGAGGAGACCGCACTTGAAGATCGTTATCATGCGGAACTTCTGGAGAAGGAAAGTGATTATCGACGAAGAGAACAGGAATTAAGGACAAAAATAGAACAACTCGAAGATGAGCTTAAACAAAAAAACATCGAGATCAAGCTGCTGAAAGATGAACTTGAAATTGCGAAGATGAGTGCTCCTGACGCGAAAAAAGAAATTGAAAAAACCATCAAGGAAATACAGCAAAAAGAGAAGTCGCTGTTGTTAAAGGATGAAGAAATCAGAAGGTTAAGAGAAGAACTGCAAGAGAAAAATGAAGAACTTCAAAAGATCAAGTCAATGATCTCCTATAAGGAAGAAGAGCTGATTAGAAGGGAAGAGGACATCCTCTACAGAGAGAAACTATTGGCAGAAGAGAGAAGAAGATTCGAAGAGGCAAAGAAGAATGCGACTAGCATCGAAGAACATGAAATGGTCAAAGGATTAGAGGATCTAAAGGCAGAAATTCAGCGAAAAGAGGAAGAGCTCAGAGCTAAAGAAAAGTACCTTAATGCGAAGATGGAAGAGTTGAGACTCAGAGAGCAAGGTATCATCGAAGATGAAATTGCGGCGAGGGAGGAACAACGTGCGCTTGAAATGCAACAAGCCAAGGTCAAGACCGGAAATCCACGTCTTGATGATCTTCTTCTCGGTGGCATTCCATTCGGATCGAATGTACTGGTTCATGGACCGCCGTTCATTGGAAAAGAAGTGATGGTCAATCAGTTTATCGCGGAGGGGTTGAAAAAAGGTATACCGGCGATATGGGTTATCACGGACAAGACACCAAACGATATCAGAGAGGAGATGAAATTCGTTGTATCAGGTTATGAAGAATATGAGCGCCTTGGGCTCGTGAAGTATGTTGATTCGTATTCAAGGAGCATGGGCGATACGACGGTGGATCCGTATACAGTCTATATCGAAGAGCCGACGGATCATGATAAGATCATGAATGCGGTCGAAAAAATCGCAAAGGAGTATAAGGATAAGTATGAATACTACCGTCTTGCCTTCAGAACAATATCAACCTTCATTGCGTACTCAGACATAAACTCGGCGTTTCGATTTCTCAGCCCCTTCTGCGGTCGCAGGAAGAGAGACAAATCCGTTTCACTTTATGTCGTTGAGAAGGGCATGCATAGCGAGCAGGAAATTCAAATGCTTGGCTCGATCATGGACGGGATGATCGACTTCAAAGTCGACCAACTGAGAACGTATTTCGCCGTGATCGGCATTTGCGAAGTGCAGTCGAGGGCTTATATTCGATACACAGCGAGCAAGAGCGGTCTCACAATTGGTTCATTCGCACTCGAACACATCCGCTAAAGAATGTACATTGGATGTAAGTTTTCAAAAGATCATGCAACTTCGACACTCTCGCCAGGACCGCGAGATCCTTTTCGTTGAATGTTGATCTTTGGTAGTGGAATTGGAGGTGGCAAACGCACATCCCTCGCCACAAGAAGCGCTATGGGAATGCAGTTCGAAACGATGAGGTTGTGAACAATATTAGCAATCTCATCTGGCATTGAACCGGTTTTCGTCCATTCATCAACTAGAGTGCTCGCGTCTCCCGAGAGAAGGACTTGCCCTTCGATCCTTATGTAACCAATACCAGCGTAATTTGTCGTAAAACGGAATTCGACCGACGCAGTATCATCGGAAGCTTTCGATATCCGTGTAACACTGCTATTTTGATCGATCCTTATATTTACAAATCGTTCCCCCACCTTGGAAAACCTTTTTGCCTCGATACCATTCGCCTCAAAGCCCTTGACTTGCATCATTTTAGTCCTTCCCAAATCTCTTCTAGTCGATTGTCAAACTCGATTAATAGATGTTTCGCTGTTTCATTAGATGTGCGAATGAAAAACAAAAAAAAGTGCCGCGGGCCGGATTTGAACCAGCGACTTCAAGATTTCTAATCCCAGATGGGCAACTTCAGTCTTGCACTCTCCCAGCTGAGTTACCGCGGCGTCATTTTACCACCAAAAGGAGAGGGCTGTAATAAATTTTGCCTAACCTTTGATTTGATCTATCGAATGGGAATGAAAAAATTGTCGAAATATTCAGGCGAGATCAAAGATTCTGAGAGATCGTTCATCATCAGTTCGCTCGAACAGTTAATTGCTGGGGAGAGTATTTTTCTGGCCAATCCATCAACACGACTAAAAGGATTGCATCAGATTTCCTCGTACAACCTTTTGCTAAAGACTTTCAGATCCCAATTGGGTTGTAAGAGCTTATTCTCAAAACAAGCCAGCATTCACGACATGTTTAAATAGTAATAAGCAGCTTTTTTCAAATCGAATCTGGTGCTTGGTGAGGATATGTATAAGTCCCGTGAGGGAGCTAATTGTCTCAAACTCAAGAGGTCACGATTTTTGAAGCGCGATAGGGAGGCTGTGGCATCAACTGTCGGCACGATCATGGCGCTGCTCGTTTTCCTTACATTCCTTTCACTTTTCACGAATTCCTACATCCCTGTTTGGATGCAGGCGAATGAAAGGTCTCATATGAACGTCGTCCTCAATCAATTTGGCGATCTAAAGGGCAGAATCGATAATATGATCGTGAGTGCAAAGATCACTGGCAAGACCGAGTTCATGATGTATTCCCCAATCACTCTCGGATCGGAGGGAATTCCGATTTTCGCGTCCCCGACAGCGGGGCAATTAATCTATGCCCCAGTAGGTAGTCCAAACACCGGTTTTTCGATGAGATTTAATTATACGCTCTCCGGAGAGAGAGTTGAGTTTAATGAAAGCGGTGGAGGATTCATTCAACTTTGGGCGCCAAATCGATACTATGTCCAGCAATGGGTAGCATATGAGAATGGCGCGATAATTGTTAAACAGGTGGATGGTCAAGTTGTTAGAGCGTTTCCTGGGATTCTTT
>JANHAK010000208.1 GCA_024464195.1 Methanomassiliicoccales archaeon
AAATGCCCATTCTAATGTTTCTGAAGATTCAGCAGCTCCCACCACTGATGTATCACTAACATAGCCATTATCTGTAATTTTTTTACCTACCAGGTAGCCAGTTTCAAGTAATTTGCCATTTATGCGGCTCTCGCAGCCAGGATACTCAACACCGATGAAAAGATCGCCGATAAAAACCGGCTGTCCAAATTCTCCGTGCGAGAAATCAACCGTATCAAATACCATGGACTCAAGATAAATTCGATCTAGAAATTGAAGACCATGAGAAGAATCATCAATCTCAATCCATTTGCGAATGTAAAAATCTCTTGGTTTGATGGAATAGTTAACTGCAATTTGAAAAGCGCTAAGAAACGATGTAAATGAGTACTCAAATCTAAGTACTTTTTCTCCATCGTTTCTGTCAAGGATTTTATAATCCTTCATACTAAAATCTGATACTGTGAGCTGAGCGGGATTATCACCGTTCTGAGCTTTCCCTGGCGCCGGTCCAAGCCCCGCGAAAACGACATCAAGTTTGAACTCGTTCGAATGAAGTTTATACACTCTCCCCGATCGTTTATTGACAATTCGAGCCGTAAAATACTTTCCAGCCTTCTCTTTGAACGCTCTTTCGATATTTGCATTACCGATAATTATTTCTCTATCGCAAGTCTGTATGTACGCCTGGCTGTCAGCGTACAAAGCTGACACTATTAAAAACAAAAGCAAGGTTAACGTAAAGAATGGGGTCGTTTTCATATATCACACCTATTGGTTAATATGTCACCGCTCATTGCAGATAGCTGATCGACATACACACCGTTGCGTTCATAATCGTCTGCGAGGCTGTCCGTCACGCCGACAATCTTGCACTGCCTGTTTTCATTTAGTCTCATGTCACGTTATTTCATCAGGGTCATCTTCTTCTTGGAATAGAGCCTTGCCTCAATAGCAACGTAGCTGTGCTCTGGTGGTCGTTTTGCGGCTTGACGCTGACAGTCCGTCATTGCAAGATTAAAAAAGTTTCTCTTCCTGGAGTGCTCTTAGGATTTCGGAGGCAACTAATTGATTACCTGCTGTATTAAGGTGAACTCCGTCCACAGTTAGAATGCCTTCGCGCAGATTATCAGGGTTGGAATTCCGGAGGTAGTTAAGAAATGCCGAATGAAGATCGATGAGCGTGGAATTTGTTTCATAAGCAACTCTAACACTTAAAGCAGCATATTCATCAAGCATCGTGTCCTGAGGATTTGTGCCGTGCCGTTTTTCGCCAATCACCGTCGGAGTGCATAAAAACACTTTTGCTCCGGATGCTTTTATTTTGCTTACGATATTCTTGAGTTCGGATTCATAGACATCTTTCGGAGTCCCTTTTAAGCCAGGAAGGGCATAGTGCCAGACATCATTGATTCCAATATAAATTACGACTATGGTTGGTTTCTTCTGAATGACATCGCGGACAAGTCGCCCCTGGAGGTCAGTAACTTTGTTGCCGCTGATGCCGGCATTGATTATTCGTGGAGCATTGACGCCAAGCTTTGTAACAAGCGTGTCTCGTATTAGAGTAATGAACCCGTCAGGTCTGTCCCCCAGTTGAGTAATCGAATCGCCGAAAAAGATGATTGTATCCGATTCAGAAAGCACCTGACTTCCGACTTGGTAACTTGCGGCAAAAAACGCGAAGAGAAAAATATAACCCAGAATTTTCATGTTCACTCCCATAAGATCGTAAGTCATAACACAGTATTCAATTCATCATTACTGCTTTTTCAATAAAGCGCCCCTGCACATGAGACAATACTCGAAAAACCAATAAATCTCTTCGTTCGATTCCCTGGTAGGCAAATGACTGTGACGATTGGTCATTGCAACGCGGTTGCTATATCCCAATAGTTTGTTTACAGCAATAGTGTGGTTAAGTACGATCCATCGCTCAGGTGCATCTTCCGAGCCTCCTGAAACCAGAAACGGACGTGGCGCCATCAACGCATGAAGTTCATGAAGGTTGTAACCCTCTGCGAGAAGTCTTGGATAGAGGCCTTTTGCCCCTTGGACAAGGCCTTTCTTTCGCCAGGTGTTATGCCATGGCGGCGGGTAATAACCAAGATACCATGGCTCCCAATAATTCACATTCGGGCGATCGTCGTCGAAGACAATCCCTGGGTCAACCCATACGGCACAAGCAAACTTTTCGAAAAGACAAGATGCAAACATCGCCCATTTTCCGCCGTAGGAAAAACCCATTATGCCTATCCGCTCAGGATCAACACTGGGATTTTTTGACAAGAGAAACCATGCGTTTGCAGCAGCATATGCCAATGCTGAAAGAGGCTGAATCGTGGAATGCTGGATGTTTGGATAATACAACGAATATGTTTTCGAATTTGTTGTCTCAGTTGTACCAATAGAAAGCGTTACGAATCCTCGCTTAGCGAGCTCGTATGCGAAATTTCTGTTTTTTCTATCGTGTCTTGCAATTGCAGTTTCAGGTTCATAGAAGACCACAATCACCGCAGGTCTTTTCCCCTCACCATCGGGGATAAGAAGGTAACCCACTGTTTTCT
>JANHAK010000209.1 GCA_024464195.1 Methanomassiliicoccales archaeon
ACGATGCGAAAATCTCATCTTCGTCTCACATTACATTCAGAAATTATTTGAAGCCTCATTTGGGAAACCTGAACGATTTAAGGTAATTCATAATGGTATCGACACAAATTTGTTCAGACCGAGAGATGAAAAGGAATGCTATAATTATTTTCCCATGCTAGAGGGCCGCGAAAACATCCTTCTATTCATAGGAAGAATGCTTGCTTTAAAGGGACTCGACGTGCTTATCGATTCCTTTGCCAGGATAATTCAAGAAATTGATGCGCACCTGGTACTTGCAGGTGCTGGAAATTTTGAACCTTGGAAGAAGCGGCTCCTCAGAAAAAATATTCCTGAGTCAAAATACACCTTCCTAGGAAGGGTTCCATATTACAAGATTCCATTTCTCTATCCAATAGCATCGGTGTTCACATTGCCGAGTTACTCGGAAAGTTTTCCTCTGACGATTTTGGAAGCGATGTCTTGCGGTATTCCTGTGGTAGCCACGGACGTCGGCGGTATCCCAGAAATGATTGAAAACGGTGTTAACGGCTTTTTGATTAAACCGGGTGATCCAACCGCTCTAGCTGAAAGAATTTCTCAAATCCTTCTTTGCAAGGAAAAAACAATGGAACTCGCAAGAAAAGGAAGGGTTAGGGCTGTCACCGAATTTTCCGCGAAGAGAATGGCAAATGAAACAGCGGAAATGTACAAGAGAGTGATCGAGGTGGCAAAATGAAAGTTCTCCTCGTAAATCCTCCACGATTTAACGGTATTCCAGTGATAAGAGAAGAACGATGTGAAATTACAGAGCGATATTCTGTTTTAGAGCCGTACAGTCTGCTTCAAATCGCCGCAGAGCTGCGGCACCGTGGGCATCTTGTTCACTTAGTTGATTTGAATGGTTTCAACCTTCCATATAATAGATTGGTCTCAGAATTGAAAAGAATAAGCCCCGAAGCAGTCATATTTCGATTCACCCCGACGACTTTTGATTGGGACATGAAAACTGCCGAAATAGCCAAATCGATCGATGGAGAAATCAAGACTATTGGAATATGTTGGACATTGAGAACAATGCATGAAATTGTAATGGCTAATGCACCGCATCTCGATATTTATGTCCGTCACGAATATGAGACTACGATACCTAATGTCATCGATACGATTTCATCAGCAACGGAGCTCAATAGTGTTAAAGGAATTGCCTATCGCGATAAGAAGGGGATTGGGGTTACTCATGACGCTAATTCTCTCTTCAATTACGATTCCCTTCCACTGCCTGCGTATGACCTTTTACCAAATTTGAATCCCTACTTCGTCACTGCACCAGCAGGTAAGCCTTTTACCATCATGTACACGAGCAAAGGATGCCCGTTTAGATGCTCCTTTTGTACCGTTGCGGGTACAGCATGGAAACCGAGGAGTGCTGAAAAAATACTGGAAGAATTGAGATTCCTCAAAGAGAAATACAAAATTCGAACTGTTTCATTCTTCGATGAGACTTTTACACTTGACAGGAAAAGAGTTGAAAAGATCTGCAAGAATCTAATCGAGGAGAATCTCGACATACAATGGTATTGCAATACAAGGGCGCATCTTGTTGATCGCGATCTCCTTTTCCTGATGAGGAGAGCTGGTTGTACTGGAATCTCTTATGGTATTGAATCTGGAAGCCAAAAGATTTTGGACTATTGCGACAAGAGTTTGAAGGTTGAACAAGGAAAGAATGCAATTAATTGGGCAAAAGAGGCAGGCATCAAGACATTTTGCAGCTTCATATTGGGTCTTCCTGGCGAAGATTGGAGTACAATCAATGAGACATTCAAATTTGTTAACGAGACCTTGCCAACGAGCGCTCAATTCAATGTCGCGGTACCTTACCCAGGAACAAGACTGTTTGAGCAAGTGAAAAAAGAGTATCCGCGCGATTTTGATTTTCGATTACTCTATCAAGATGACGCTATTGTCGGCACAGAAAGCCTTTCGCCAGCTGATCTTAACAGGGCAAGGAAAATGGCATACAAAATCCTATACTTTAATCCGAATTGGTGGATTTCGAATATACGACACGTTATGAGAAATCCTAAGGATTTGCAACTCGCTCTTGTATACGCATTAAAAATAGCTGATAATTATTTAATTCACGGGATGAAACATGCTCACTAGAAGTGAGGGGCAAAGACAATGGAAACAAGAAGAATTCTGATGGTTTCAACATTTTATCCGCCTTTTCATATCGGTGGTGATGCCGTTCATGTGAAATATCTCGCAGAGGCGCTCGCAAGAAAAGGCCACGAAGTGCATGTTCTGCACAGCATTGATGCATATTTATTCAAACAAGGTAAGCATCGCGGACAATATCCTGATGATCTTGTTCATCTGCATCCAATCCAAACGAAGTATCCCGTCATTTCAACCTTGGCTGCATACATTACTGGGAGAAACCGCGCTGCTGAAAGCGCTCTTCGTAATCTTCTGAATGAAGTGAATCCAGATTGGGTACACTTTCATAACATTTCTCTTCTCGGCTATAGAATCCTGATGATACCAAATAGCAT
>JANHAK010000210.1 GCA_024464195.1 Methanomassiliicoccales archaeon
GTATCGCCAAAAATGTAGAGATCTTTCCGAGCTCTCGTCGCTCTTGCAACCGCAGCCGCATGTATCTGCGCTGGAGAGGGTAGTACGAATTTAATACAGTTTTCCAAATTCTTTTCTGAATCGATCAGCATGACATCCGTTGTGCCAACCCCGATGTCGATTGCTAATATCCTCATTTGTCCTCACTTTCCAAGGATTCTCCCAATTGATGTTTCGAAATGATATATGATTTGAAGGAGATTTAATGTAGTAGGATATTGACAGGATTTTAGAAAATCTAGCTACCTACGCTTTCTCGATAATTCAAGATCACGCAAGGGATTTGGGCCAATGCTGCGGATTGTCGAGATAAAAGATGAGACTTCATGCTGATATTCTTCTGCGTCCTCGGCATCAACGAAACCAAGCATTAGCCTCATTTCATCAAATCCTAACTGAGATAAAACGCGCCTGAGTAATGCGATCCTCCTTGTCGTTCTCAAATTGCCAATTTCGTAATGGCAGTGACCCAATTTCCCCGGCAAAACTAAGACGCCATCAATGCCCTTTGAAAATGCGCTCAGAACCCATTCAGGGTCAATCCTTGCTGAGCACATCGTTCTGATTGTGAGAAAATTCGGCGGCAAATTCAGTTTCTTGAGACCGGCTAGATCTGCGGCGGCGTACGAACACCAGTTGCACGCGAAGACGAGAATATTCGGCGATGAGAGATCCTGAATGATCCTTCCAGTTGTCGCCGCTTCAATCTGTGCAAGAATCTGTTTGTTCGAGAAGGAGCTCTGGTCAAGCGCGCCGCTCGGACATGAAGCGACGCATGCCCCACAGCCGTCACAAATATTCTCATTCACAAATGCGATTTTCTTGCCTGACCTCTGCGGATCATTGACGATGCTGATCGCTTTGATTCTGCAAACCGATGCGCAGATGCCACAGCCGTCGCAGATATTCTCATCAACAACTGTCTTGTAACCCCTTTCAGACATCGACGTCGCCCTCAGCTTTGCTACGGCCATGCTGATCATTGTCGATGCTTTTTCTGTTGCCGCGAGAGGA
This sequence comes from Methanomassiliicoccales archaeon, assembly GCA_024464195.1. Classification (GTDB taxonomy): domain Archaea; phylum Thermoplasmatota; class Thermoplasmata; order Methanomassiliicoccales; family JACIVX01; genus JACIVX01. The sequence continues at coordinate 1,054 of JANHAK010000210.1, forward strand.
TCGTCCCAATGAATCCATGCGCATTGTTCTCGGATATTAGCCATTTCAATAATGATACCGTTCGTGCCATTCTGTGATAACTCTCCCTGGAAAAGACGAAAATATGTACGAGGAGAGCAAGCTCCAATGACAATCCGGTCTATTGAATTTTTTTCAGCATCTTTTTTGACGTTTTTAATCGATTGCTTTGAGCATAGATGATTGACGATCTCGACCTTTTTAACACATTTTAGATGTTTAACACCATCGGCAATCGTCTTTAGATCTAAAATCCCACTGACACAGCCATCGCAACTGCAAAGATAAATGCCAATCTTCATATCGTCGTCGCGAGTAGATCGGCGAGGAACTCGAGAATCGTTTTTATCAACCAAAGGATCAACATTCCCATCTGTCATCGCATCATCCTTTCCGCTATGCGCATACTTTCCCTATTCCTTATTAAAGAATTTCTCATGAAGAGAACTATCGAAAATTCGATACCAATAACAGTGCTCAATGGCAGACCACATATTTACCTCTGCTCCGATTTTGCAAGTTTTCAGTCATCGTTCTCAAGAATAAAAACTTTGCACAAAATATTGTGAAATTCTCGATGATTTTTCGATATCTAGCAGCGTTGTTACGATTGATGAAAACTCACTCTCTAGGATAACAGGACAAAAAATGTCAATTTATTAACCCGCAATTACCATGCCAGTTTACAAGATCACGCCTCTAAAAATAAATATAATGAAAAACGACATTTGACGATTCCATCATTTTAGTGTTATAATCTATGTCTTATTTTTCCAATGGAAAACAAGGATTTTCCATTTGACCAAATTTCAGCTAATTGACATCTAACATCAGGCTTAATCAAGTATTAATTTTTTCTTGATTATTGTCTAATTCATTAGCACTTAACTGCCGAATATTTTCTAAATTTCAGTTATTCCCGTCCTACGCCTGGTGGGCCAGGATTCATTCTGTGGATCAAGCTGGCAGGAGATCCGCATTTTGGGCAGGAGGAAGGTTTCGGCAGTCCAAAAGGGACCTCGATAATATGACCGCAATTGGCGCATCTAAACACTTTCGCTTTCATCATACCCATAAACCTCCTTCGAGTCAGTGCGACATCGACTCGCACTTTAGGAGGTGTTTCGTGAATGATTATTTGAAAATTACTAGAAAAGTATCGAAATAACTGAATCAATCGAATAAACAATCAGTTGGAATACTGACATTACACAGAACACAATTGATCTCACAGGATAAGTTGGGAATTTTCGCCAATAATGAATCTACATCCCTTCGGAATCGAGTTGTCTGATGATGAGATTCTGCAGCCAGCACCGATAAGACTGTCCACAATTTTCCTGTTGCACTCGATGATTGCATCGCCGATGACGATCGAGGATTCGATTTCACCATTAATGATCGTCGTGCGATCGCCGATCGAAGTGTATGGCCCTATGTAGGTATTTGGTCCAAT
>JANHAK010000212.1 GCA_024464195.1 Methanomassiliicoccales archaeon
TTCGTTGCAAGGCTACGCGGCGTTGCCTTTGTGCGCCTAATCACCCCACTTCTCACTCGAGCTGTAAACGGATCGAAATTTCCTAAGCGTTCGACGCCACTCTGTTTTAGCTCGATTCCCCTTGCCACTAATCGTCCATTTTCATTTTTTGCGATTGCCACTTCTGATGAGATTGCCTTTCCGATGACGATTCCGTTTATCCAAATGTTCTCACCTGGAACAATCCCAGTAATCGTTCTCCACTTTTCATCTTTGGCAAAAGTCGAAATCCTCGGAGCTTCGATCCTTTCAAAACCGAGTCTCTCTGCAATCTCGATAGTAATCGGAATGTCAGCGTGATTCCATTCAATTATGACCCCATTATCGATCTGACACAGAGGTTTTTCAAGTCTGTCTTTAATTTTTGAATAGATAATCTCTCCAAACCGGATGATTGATTCTCTATTTTTGCCGTAATTAACAAGAAAAAGAACGTCTGATTCTTTGTCAAGCATCAAGAGGGCTTCAGATGGAATTACGCGCTGATTAATATCGATGATATCTTCGAGACCAGCATCAATAACAGCAGCAATACCAGTGTAACCGCTCATAATCGTCTTAACTGACGCTGATTTTTCCTTTGCAATTTTTAGCACTTTCTGGAGTAATCCCGTATCAATAGCCTCAGGTCCGTGAACGACGATGCCGATCTTCATCACATCTGCCAGTTCGTTATGACACATGAGAATTTTCCCTCGTCTTTTTCTCGCTTGATCGAATTGACATCCTAGTAAAGGAATGAGAAAGATGAATCTTCTGTCTTTGTAAAAACTATTTATAACTTTGGTGGAAGATAATCAATAAATAAAACTCTCCAGACATGCTTCTCGCTAACACAAGAATTTGTTACAATTATATGCGATGATTGAGAATTCCAGTTATTACGCTTCCTCTTAATCGGGGGTTATAAGCAAGTAAAGGCATGATCAAAATCGACGGTAGAATAAAAATTAAGATATAATCCTTTGATAAAATACGCAAATATGAAGTGCCCGAAATGCAACGAGGAGATGGAGCTGGGCTACATTACTTCAGGGTATCGCTCAACCGTCTTTTCTTCTTCATGCTATCCCCTCGTGGAATGCGGTATCCAGTGGCGCTTTGTCAAGACTAATGTTGAGCAACTCGAAATCAGCGAAAAAGAACTCGCCTTCAGTCTCCAGGGTTACCGTTGCAGGAAGTGCCGCCTCATCATCCTTCGGTACTGAGATTCGTTTTTGAAAACGCATATTTTTTAAAGATCAATAACCAAGATTGAGAAGCTGGACAAGACTCGTGATTTCGCAGATATATTCATCGAGTATGCAGGTGTTTCAAAGTCAGGACCCTTATTATCATCAGCGATAATCGTAGCCTCATATTTTTATATCCCCCAACAAGATCGGCCTCTCGAATGATTTCGTTGTAGTATCAGTGACTAAAGGGAAATATATGTTAATGATCACGCATCTTTTGGTCGTTCTTCTGATGATTCATCTCCTTCATCTCGATAAAAACGAGGCATTTGTGGCGCTTCTTTTCGGGGTTCTTATCGATATCGATCATATTTTCGGGATTCCGGAATTCGTCAGAACGAACGGTATTTTCAATATCACCAACAAGGAAATGCTCCTCTCCGCTCCAATACAATGGAAATCGGCTTTCCATAGCCCCATGGCGATACTCATTGTTGCGCCATCATCTGCATCATTCAGATTTACTCTTCCTCTCCTTGCGTGGGGAATTCACATAGCTATGGATGCGATTCAGATCGAGTTTTTGGGCGTTGCATCGCTTGTTGAGATTCTCTTTATGCTAATGTTACTAGGCATTTTGCTCATGATAGAAATCAGAAATTTCCAAATGACACAGTTTGAAACGAAGGCAAGCATTTCCAGATTCTTTTCATGGGAACTCAATAAAATAAGTTCCCTCTTTTCACAGTCGCTTTTTGCAAGGACATAAAATTGTAAGATCATAGGCTGATTTCAATCACCAATCTCATCTATGATTTGTAGAAGCGCCTCAGTAAACATCTTTGTGGTGTAAGATCCTCCGATATCTGGTGTTCTAATACCCCGTTCGATCGCGACAGAAACTGCACTCTCTATTTTTTCAGCGGATGTGCTTTCGTTGAGGAATCTCAGCATCAGCGCTGATGAAAGAATCGCAGCGGTTGGATTTGCAATCCCTTTGCCCGCGATATCTGGTGCTGATCCGTGGCATGGCTCAAATAAGCCAAATGTCTCTCCGATATTTGCAGATGGCGCGAGCCCGAGACCTCCTACGAGCGCTGCGGCTTCATCTGAAAGGATATCGCCATAGAGATTGAGGGTTACAATGCAATCGTATGCGTATGGTTTCATGATGAGAGCGGCCGCCATCGCATCAACATGCATCTCATTTGCAATGAGTTTCGTATTCTTGACTTCCTCGAAAAAAACCCTTCTAAAAAGACCATCAGACTTCCTCATGACATTAGCTTTGTGGACGCATGTAATCC
>JANHAK010000211.1 GCA_024464195.1 Methanomassiliicoccales archaeon
CTTGGTTTCTAGGTTCTCGAATGTACTCTCTGTTGAATTCATCTAAAGGGGATTGAGTGATCATCGATGAGTGTGTTTCAGCTTATCGAACCTTTTCAACAATCGCCTTAAATTCCTTTTCAGTTAACAATCCCTTCTTCTTGATCGATGTGTTCTTCACCTCGATGAGAATCTTTCTTGCTTCTTCTTCGCTCAATGCGATTCCAAGCTTTTCCGCCCAATAGAGGACTGATGCCAACCCGCTCTTCTTGCCCAATACAATTCTTGGCGGATCCTGTCCAACAAGAGTCCAATGATATGGGAACATTGTTAGTGCTCGATTTTTCTTTTCAAGTGTTTTCCACCAGCCAGCGACGATACCCGATTCGATTGAAAAGAGTTCGTTGCCGACGATCGGCTTGTTTGGCGCTTTTTTCACTCCGCTTGCCTTTTCAACTGCGTCCGAGAGTTCCTTGAATCGCGAGAAATCCAGGTCGATCTCCTGCCCATAGAGGACTTTCAGGCACATTGCCGTCTCTTCAAACGACGCATTGCCTGATCGTTCGCCAAGCCCGTTAACCGTCGTGTGGACAACTTCCGCACCTGCCTTGACTGCGGCGATAGTATTCGCGACGGCGAGGCCGAAGTCGTTGTGCGTGTGCACCTCGATGGGGACATGAAAGGCGTTTTTCAACATCATAACGAGTTCTGCCATCCCTTCAGGTGAAAGCGCTCCAAAGGTATCAACGACATTGAGTGCATCCATATGCCCCTCTTCCGCGACTGCGCCAATAATATCAAGAGCCCACTTGGCGTCTGCTCTTGAGAGGTCGATACAAAAGAATGAAACATAAAGACCGTGATCATGCGCATAAGCCGTTGCCTCAACTGCTAGCTGTTTTGCCTTTTTCTCAGACCATTCATATGCATCGCCAATGAGATGTCCGCTTGATGGTACTTCCATGATCACTCCATCGACGTCGCAGGTCACGGAGGTTTCAACATCTTCTTTCATACATCGTGTGAAGGCGAATATTTCGGCGTCGAGTCCCGCATTTGCCAACATCTTGACCGCTTTTTTATCATCTTCAGAGACAAGAGGCATTCCACCCTCAATCCTGTCAATGCCGATCTCGCTCATCATTGTTCCAATCTTTAGTTTCTCATCGCTTGTAAACACCACACCAGGCTGCTGTTCTCCATCCCTAAATGTCGTGTCGTGGAATCTAACCTTCGGTAACTCGAGAGTCTTCCTGAAATTATAATGGCTTACCCAATAATCTTCTGACTTCCACTTCATAGAGACACTAAGAGGGGAAAAATGTCTAAGAGTAAAAGACTATGCTTTCATTGAAGAATTAAAAAAAATAATTGCAGGATGCCGCCATGAAATGGGTCTCGAGTGTCAACCAACGCTATCATCGCAATTAAAAAAAGGACGATACAATTTATCTTGATGTGGTGAGAAAAACGTTGGATCCGCAGAGAGAACACTGGGACATAGTGTACAAATCGAAGCCAGATTATTTTGGGGAAACACCAAGTGAATTTGCAAGAAGAGCGTTGAGTTTTTTTAAGGGGAAGGGAGCAAAAAAGATCATCGAGCTCGGTTGTGGCGAGGGCAGAGATACGATAATGTTCTTGAAGGAAAGCTTCGAGGTCGTTGCGTTCGATTATTCTCCTGTTGCGATTGCGCACCTGACGCAGAAGGCGAAGTCCAATCAATTGAGTGAATCGCTTACCGCAATGATCCACGACGCTCGCGATGGTCTTCCCCTGACTGATGAGTGTGTCGACGGTATCTTCTCACATATGTTTTTCACAATGCAATTGACGGAAAAGGAGCTCGATTTTATTTTTCAGGAGTGTCTCCGAGTAATGAAGGCTGGTGGATACAATATCTATTCAGTGAGGAACATTCACGACCCTCATTACGGAAAGGGAATTCACAGAGGTGAGGACATGTGGGAAAGTCCACAGAAATTCGTCGTCCATTTCTTTTCGTTAGAAAAGGTCAAGCGACTTGCTCGGGGATATGAGATTTGCCACATTAGTGAGTTCGATGACCCTTCACCTACTTATATTAAAAAACTTTACGAAGTCATTTTAAGAAAACCTGAGAAGAAAAAAGAATAAAAAAAGTTTGAGGAGGTTGACTGAGAACTTACTGCTTTCTGCCACCCTTCACGAGAACTGCCGCAGCAACTACGACAGCTCCAACTCCTATCATTCCTACTGCAATCCAGACTAGCGGAATTCCTGAAGATGTGGCGATATTCGAAATTTCAATGGTGTGTTCTGAGAAGTGAGGCACATAAACAAGGAGATACTGCAACCCATCGATTTCAAATCCATAATATCTCGCGTCAGAGTTTGATGCGCCAGTTGCGTTGAGAATCTCTGATACACTGTTTGCTTTGGCCACATCGTGACTATCGAGCTTAACTTGAATCTGATTGGCTACATTGATTGTCTCGTTGTCCAGTACAAAGAGGAAGAGACGACCTTCGTGTTGTTCTGATGCGACCTGCAATGTTACCCT
>JANHAK010000213.1 GCA_024464195.1 Methanomassiliicoccales archaeon
CACTTCCCTCTATCCTTTCATCATCGTCAGATATAACCTTTCGCCAGAGAGCCTCAATAATTCGCGAAGGGGATTTCTTCCAGAGGTCATTGAACCACTTCTCCAGATGAGGATAATGACGAAAAGAAAGAAGCGGTCAAACCCCAAGTATGCGCAGTTAGACTCAATATTAAAATGGATGCTGGTCACATGTTTTGGATACACCGGCTACAGGAATGCAAAATTCGGCAGCATCGAAGTACATGAAAGGATTACATCGACCGCAAGAGAGATACTGATCAGGGTAAAAGAAATCGCCGAATCGATAGATCTAGAAGTGTTGCATGGAATTGTGGATTGTCTCTGGATCAGGGGAAAACGCATCGAAGAATTCAAGGAAAAGGTGGAGCGTGAAATCGTCATACCGACTGAAATTGAGGAATATGACTGGATCGTCTTTCTTCCGATGGAAGACGGTAGCGGCGCTTATAATCGTTATTTCGGACGATTATCGAATGGTGAAATGAAAGTGAGAGGTGTGATGGCTAGAAGGGATGATACCCCGAAATATGTAAAAAGAATGCAGGAAGAAATGTTCAAGCGAATGTCAGAGGCCAAGGATGCGAAGACTCTCTCGGAAATGGTTACGGAGCTCAAAGCCATGTATGACAATTATCTAAAATCGCTTCCAAACGCCGATGTAAATGAGATAAAGATAAGAAAGAGAATAAGCAAACTCAATTATACGAAGCGCTCTCTCGAAGCGTCTGCTGTTGAGGCCCTATCAAAAAATCATATTTATGTCAGACCAGGCATGGAAATCGAGTATGTTGTCGTTGACGCAAAGGAATGGCGTGTCGATGTAAATTTTGAACATTCTCTTTTCGATCTTGACTACTATGAAAAGTTGTTGGCTAAGGCATGGAAGGAGATCGAATTCGCCCTCATCTCAAAATTCAAGAAACCTTTGGATCCCTCAAACAGTCAGCGAAATGATTAATTTGATCAACAATAAGCTCGATACATAAACCAGATAATAATTCTGCGAGATAATAAGTTAAATCAAAATTTTGCAGCCTTTGAATCTTGCGTTCCCTGCAGAATTTAATCTCCCGCCACAATTAAAATCATTGAAATACTTACGCTTCAATTCAATGACAATGCATTATGTCTCTGGCTTGATGCTCACAGATGAGGGGTTCATCGAAGGACATATCGGTTTCGAAGACGGGAGAATCGTTGAGATCGGAAGGGGTAAGGCACGCTCAAATGTTGCAAAGGGCATTATCGTCCCGACGATCGTCAACGCTCACACACACCTTGCCGATTTTCTTGTGCCATTGGACCTTTCTCTTCCTCTTGAACAAATTGTTGCTCCACCTAACGGTCTGAAGCATCGTATGCTCAGAGAGATTCCAGAAAATCGATTATTGAAATCGATGAGGGATCTCGCTCGTTACATGCTGAAACGCGGCATTTCCCATTTTATCGATTTCCGCGAGGGCGGTGTGAGCGGCGCACACTTATTATCAAGAATAAAAGATGGCACGGCAAAGCCTATCATCTTCGGACGGCCGAGTCATCTCGAATTTATCAGGGAGGAGGTCGATGAGATACTGCGTGTGGCAGATGGGATCGGGGTTTCTGCGATCTCTGACTGGAACTACTCAGTGTTGGAGGATCTTGCTTCTTACGTGAGAGAGAAAAAGAAACGATTTGCACTTCACGCGAGCGAGATAGTAAGAGAAGACATTGATAAAATTCTCGATTTGAAACCTTCTTATCTCGTTCACATGACTGTTGCCACTGATAACGACTTCGAACTCTGTGCTCAGGAGAATGTTCCAATTGTTGTTTGTCCAAGATCAAATCTGTTGTTTGGCCGAATTCCACCGATAGATCGCATGATCAAGAAAGGGGTTCGGATAGCGCTTGGTACGGACAACGCGATGTTCTCATTGCCAGATATGTTTACCGAGCTCGATTTTGCCGGTAGAATTTTGAGATATCAGGGTATCAGGAAAATTGATGATGTTTTAATTATGGCCTTCAAAACAGGGCGAGAAATCATCGGATTGAAAGGATTTTCTGGCTTCACACCAGGCGAACTTTGCGATTTCATGGTCATCGAATCGAAAAAAGGGGACCCCGTGACCGATCTGGTCTTTCGAAGCAGTTCGACAGACCCTATTATGGTGTGTATCGGAAGGGAAATTTTAAGAAAAAATGAAAGAATCGAAGAGTCAATAGAGTAAAAGATTCGCGATATATTGAAGCCGCATTTACACTCATCAAATGATAATTATAGATCTTTGATTGGTTCGGTTGATCATAGAGTGATATTCAGATTTTGAACTAATTACGAATACTGGCATTTGTCTCGCTGCGAGATGTTTTGAGGAAAGAATTTATTTCCCAGGGAACCCTGAGATGATTTATCCGTGATGATTTCATTTAGCTCAAAGATCGACGATTTATTGAATGTTTGGCTTACAAACATCGGGATCGATGGTCTGACTATTCCTCTTGATCCCATT
>JANHAK010000214.1 GCA_024464195.1 Methanomassiliicoccales archaeon
TTCATCGCGTCTAAGCCAACGCACCTTTGGAAACACGAGCCAGTTTTTCTCCCAAGAAGCCGCAACATTTTGACTTTCTTCACAAGATCTTCAGTACTTTGATGGATATGTGTGAAACGATTGATCGTTTTTCCCGTTAGATGGGATTTGGCAGTCATCAGATCTGAATACTGGGGATCATGGGCTAGCTCATAGGTCATCGCGACTGCGTTGGCATGTTCCCATGTAAACGGATGATCAGCCACGTTCTCTATTCTTTCTCCAAAAACATACGCTTCTGTCTTCATTCTGCGTAAGCTATCCAGATACTGTTTTCCATTCATCATAATGATCATCTCAATAACTCGACAATGAGTAAACGAATCTATCCTCTAATGAATATTTCCCAATGTACGATTTCGTTTGAAATAATTGAGATAGCTTCTCGTCCGCATAATCCTGTAATTCGCATTGGCACTTCTTTTCAAATAATCAATTTCGAAGATTAGAAAATCATGTTCCCCGATATCTCAGCCGGTGGATTACCATGATTACGCGTGCCGTAGATACAAAAATTGCAAGAGTCACTGATAAGATAACAAGAAGAATGGTCGTGTGTGGACAAAAATGTCAGATCATTGAATTTGTGTTGGAGAAGGGTGCAACGATTCCCGCACACAAACATCCTCATGAGCAGATTGGTTATGTGCAAAAAGGGAAACTAAAGATCTCAATCGGCGGCCAGATTAGCATTTTAACTCAGGGTGACGGATATTGGATAGAGCCTAATGTGGAACATGAAGTCGAGGTTCTCGAAGACTCGATTGCGATCGATGTCTTTTCACCGCCGAGAGAAGACCTTAAGACATAATCTAAGAAGAATTGGAATTTGACACTGGCCAGAAAACGACATCAACACAAAAACACAAAAGATCAGGTTGGAAAGAGACTTCTAAGAAGTTCGACCAGAACGACAAGAGCAATTGCCATTCCGATAACAAACCAAGGATTGATCTTTATCGCTTTTTCATCTTCCGATTCAAAATATCTTATTAATCCTGCTGCCGATTGAAAACCCTCACTTTTTTTCTTTGGCATACATCCCTCCCATTTTTCATTGTCGTATTTATAGATTGTCAATGAGCTCACTTTGCAACTTATGTAATTGATGATAAAAACATGATTGATTCAAGGTGCGTACTGTCCATAGATTTATATTTTGACGATAGATTCTTCTGTCTCGGTACGATGCACTGGGCAGACGTGATTGCGAGATCCCTCATCTCAACGGCAGACAACCATCTTATTTCCACAGGGATAAGTCCCTCTGGTTTCATTCATGTTGGTAGCTTGAGAGAGGCAATTACCGCTAGCGCGATCCAAAAGGCCCTCACAGGTCTTGGAGCGAAGGCAAGACTCATTTATCTCATCGATTCCTTCGATCCATTGCGAAAAAGATATCCCTTTCTCCCTGAGGATTTCGAGGATGAGGTAGGTAGACCACTCAGTCATGTGAAGTGTCCGTGTGGATCCCACAAGAACTACGCTCATCATTTCATTCAGCCATTCCTTGAAGCACTGGACGTCCTTGGAATAAAGCCGGAGATATACTGGACTCATGAATTGTATGCGAAAGGCATATTCGCTGATGCAATCGACACGGTCATCAATGCTAAAATGAAGATTGTTGAGATCTTGCGAGAGGTCACAAAAAGAGAAATCTCGGACGACTATTTCCCATATAATCCACGGTGCAGCTCCTGTGGTAAATTTGCTGATGTTGAAATTCTTCGATATGAGCGGCCATTCGTTTACTATCGGTGCAAGTGCGGGAATGATGGTAAAGCAGACATCAGGAAGGATGATGGGAAGCTTCCCTGGCGGATTGAATGGGCAGCAAAGTGGAAAATTTTCGGCGTTACTTGTGAACCGTTTGGGAAAGATCACGCAGCTGCAGGCGGATCATACGACACCGGCGTGAGATTCGCTCAGGAGATTTTTGGAATCAAGCCGCCATTTCCCGTGCCCTATGAATTTGTACAGCTTAAGGGTAAAGGGCAGATGCACAAGTCAACAGGTTCCGTAATTACGGGAATCGACGCCCTCAAAATTACGCCTGCACCCGTCCTGAGTTTCACAATCCTCCGATATAATCCAGATCGTCACATCGATTATGATCCTGGATTCGGGATTCTAGATATGGTTGATGAATACGATAGAATTGAAAGACTATACTACAAAGGAGGAGCGGAGGAGAAGGAACTGGATTTACTCCGTGCTTACGAACTCGCCCAACCGAAATTCGTCAGAACTCAGATGCCACTTCAGGTTCCGTATCGACATCTCGTCAACGTGGTCCAGATTGCCGATTCGTTCGAAGGAGTGATTGAGATTCTAAAGAGGACTGAACACATCTCCGAGATCTCACAATTTGATGCAGAAGTGTTATGGGAGAGGGTGCAATGCGTGAAATATTGGCTTCAGCACTTTGCACCCGATGAGGTAAAATTCTCGCTA
>JANHAK010000017.1 GCA_024464195.1 Methanomassiliicoccales archaeon
TCGGCCGTCTTTTGAAATCACGAGGACTGAATGTCACGGCAATAAAGATTGATCCCTATCTGAACATTGATGCAGGAACAATGAATCCATTCGAACACGGCGAGGTATTTGTTCTTGAAGATGGAGGCGAAGTCGATCTTGACCTTGGCAATTATGAGAGATTTCTTGATATTGATCTGACAAGTGATCATAATATCACGACTGGCAAAGTTTACAGAGCAGTGATTGATAAGGAGAGAATGGGGGAATATCTCGGAAAAACTGTTCAGATTATTCCGCATATCACAAATGAAATCAAGACACAGATCCGAAGCGTGGCCGAGTCAACTGACGCAGATATTTGCGTTGTGGAATTAGGTGGTACGGTCGGTGATATTGAGTCGATGCCTTTTCTAGAAGCGGTCAGACAAATGAACACAGAACTGGGACGTGGGGAAAACTGTCTCTTCGTGCATACCACGCTTGTCCCCGTCCTGGGCACAGTGGGGGAACAAAAGACCAAGCCAACACAACATTCGGTAAAAGAATTGCGGTCTATCGGTATTCAACCGGATGTCATTGTTGCCCGGTCTACACAGCCACTCGAATACGCAATTAAAAGAAAAATCTCCCTTTTTTGCGACGTGCCGCTTGAAGCCGTTATTTCGGCACCCGACGCGAGGTCAATTTATGAAGTACCGCTAATATTGGAGGAACAAGGACTTACTGATTTCCTTCTAAAAAAATTAAAACTAGAGCCAAGATCGGAGGATCTGTCTGATTGGAAGGAATTCCTTCAGAAGGTGTTGAATCCAACGAAGACTGTTACAATTGCGTGTGTTGGGAAGTACACGCATCTTGCTGATTCTTACATGAGTCATATTGAGGCATTTCATCATGCAGGGGCCGAAACTGATACAAGGGTCAACCTTGTCTTTATAGACTCTGAAAAAATTGAGGAATCTGGTATTCCAATGGAATTGACCCAGGCAGATGGTGTTCTCATACCTGGTGGATTTGGAAGTCGGGGAATAATCGGCAAAATGATTGCTGCAAGATACGCACGCGAGAATGACATTCCTTGTCTCGGCGTTTGCTTAGGTTTCCAGATCGCAACAATTGAAATCGCTAGGAATGTGCTTGGTATTGAAAAAGCACACAGCACAGAATTCGACCCAGAGACATGCGATCCTGTTGTCGACTTGCTACCAGAACAACGGGATATTAAGAGAAAAGGCGCGACAATGCGTCTGGGTGCTCAACCGGTTGTCCTGCAGGAAGGATCGAAAGCTTTTGAACTATATGGAAAGCCGCTCATTATTGAAAGGCATCGGCACAGATATGAGGTCAATCCAAAATACATTGACAGATTGGAAAGCTGTGGATGGAAATTTACAGGCAAGTCGATAGATGGAAAAAGAATGGAAGTAGCTGAATTTCAAGGCCATCATTTCTTCGTCGCATCGCAATTCCACCCGGAATTTAAGTCAAGACCTAGAAAACCTTCACCACTTCATTTAGGTTTGGTCAAAGCCGCACTGAAAAGAAAGTATGCCTGAAGAATTCCGTTGAAATTAAGATCGTTTATTGGCCTTGGTGAGGTGATTCCAGCGAGTGCCCCTTCTGGCAAAGTTTATATCATTGAAGCCGTTTGGAGGCTTGATAGTATGTCTGACGATGAGTATTTGGCTCTTCTCGAAAGAGCAAAGCAAAAATTGCCAGAGAAGATCGAGAAACATGAGCGATTTTCTGTTCCGGAACCCGATGTCTTTCAGGAAGGAAAGACAACGATGATCAGAAATTTCGCTGATATCGCCGATGCACTTCGTAGAGAACCGACTCATCTTTTGCAGTATCTTCTCAGGGAGCTCGGCGCTCCAGGTTACATCGAGGGAACGAGAGCGGTGTTCAAGGCTAAGTTAGCAGAAAATCAGATCGCTGATAGAATCCGGGATTATACAGAAACCTTCGTGTTATGTTCGGAATGTGGAAGGCCAGATACTCATATCGTAAAAGAAGGACGTATTCTAATTCTTGAGTGCGAAGCCTGCGGTGCTCACAGACCAGTCAACGTTAAGAAGGTCACGAAAGTCGATGAGAAATTGACTTTGAAGGAAGGAGACGTTTACGAGGTGCTGATTGAAGACGTAGGTAGGAAAGGCGACGGGATTGCTAGACTTAATGAATACATCATCTATGTTCCTGGGACGGTTAAAGGAATAAGAACAAAAGTGAAAATCAATAAGGTCGCGGGAAATGTAGCATTTGCCTCAGTTTTTATGGAATCGAATCGATAATTGTTAATGCAATGGAATGTTGGCTAATCGGTAATTAAATCATTTCTTTTCTTACCGATTTATCAATTCAATTCATTGACTCATCTTAATTTTTGTTAAATAGTCATATTTGCAGATACAAAAATGAAGTTCTGACATGGATGGTTTAAGAAGACATGAATACCTTTGTTTAGCAATCGGGAGAGCTATGATGATCTGGAAAAGTCTTTTATTAGTTATCAAAATTCGTTTACTGAGAGCATTTGCGGATTCTTGCTTTTCCTGTTCTCACCGAAAAATATAGCAGAAGCGTCAAGCAATTAAAGAAAAGATGAGAGAAAAATCAGCGCCTTTTGCAATGGCAACTATCTTTTTATCAATGCAAATTATCGCACTTTTAATCGTACCTCTGTTTCCCACCGACTACAGAGTTTTTAGAGATCCAAATAATCTGGGCAATCCCGTCATGTACATAATAATTCTTCTTGGAATGACCACATTCTTGCTGATTTTGATCAAATTCCACAGAAGAAAAATTGTAAAAGGAATTTTCATGAGTGCTATATTCATTACAATTATGGCTGTATTCCTTCCGCTATTTTATCAAGTCTTTGATGACATCGGTGTTTCATTCTTACTTTCAATTATTATATCTGGAGTAATAATTGGATTGCTTATTATACGACCAGAATGGTATATTATCAATGCATCTGCATTTCTCATGGGTTGCGGCATGACTGCTATATTGGGAATGTCACTTGGCATACTTCCCTCAATTTTTCTTCTTGTTTTTCTAGCAATTTATGATGCCTTTGCTGTTTATAGAACAAAACACATGATCACTCTGGCAGAAGCTGTCATCGCGCTGGACATGCCCGCAGTTTTTATTATGCCGAAACGAGGTGATTTTTCTTTATCATCGTTGAAAAAGCATTCAGCTATATCTGAACAATCTGATCGCGAAGCTCTTTTCATGGGTGTTGGCGACGCTGTCATTCCGGGTATTCTAATAGTTTCATCCTTCGTTTTCTTACCATCCCAAGCAGGAACGGTTACGAACGCCAATCTTCTTGTCTCGATCGGCTCTCTGATTGGTGCATTTTGTGGCTTCCTAGCGCTTGTTTTCCTCGCCGAAAAAGGAAAGCCGCAACCGGGGCTGCCTTTTCTTAATAGTGGTACAATCACTGGTTTCATCATTTCATATATTCTCATCTTCGGAATTTAGGATACGATATGATGCAATTAACGAGATTGAGCTAGCAAGAATCACATTTAAAATTCATGTCGTACGATCTTGAAAGAACCCCCCCATGGCAGTTTTCTTTTATTGCGTCTATTTGAGATCCTAATAAGACTTCAAATCGATGTATCGTTGTTATTGAAACTTTTATTCTATCAAGAACCAAAGCTAGTTTCTATATGATGATTTTTGCCACATTCGTAAAAGAGTCATGTCGACGTTCGATGTATTTATGGTGCTTGGGATCCTGCCAGGAATTGGTGGGAGGGCTTTGCTGCCCCCCTTGCGTAGGAGGTGATCCATCTGCAGGTTCCCCTACAGATACCTTGTTACGACTTAGCCCTCCTTGCTGAATCTCAGTTCGAACCTCCCAAAATGAGAGATCCTTACTGAGACCCAACTCGGGTGGCTTGACGGGCGGTGTGTGCAAGGAGCAGGGGCATATTCACCGCGGGATGTTGACCCGCGATTACTACGGAATCCAGCTTCGTGAGGGCGAGTTACAGCCCTCAGTCCGAACTACGAACGGGTTTCGGGATTGCCTTCACCTCTCGGTGTTGGAACCCATTGTCCCGTCCTTTGTAGCGCGCGTGTAGCCCAGGGGATTCGGGGCATACGGACCTACCGTTGACCTCTCCTTCCTCTGGTTTAGCACCAGCGGTCCCATTAGTGTGCACGCCTTCCGGAGAAGGCGTTAGCAACTAATGGCGAGGGTCTCGTTCGTTATCTCACTTAAGAGAACGCCTTACGGTACGAACTGACGACGGCCATGCACCACCTCTCGGAAAATCTGGCAAGGTCATCAGCCTGGCCTTCATGTAACCGTCGCCCCTGGTGAGTTGTCCGGCGTTGAATCCAATTGAACCGCACGCTCCTCCCGTTGCGGTGCTCCCCCGCCAATTCCTTTAAGTTTCATCCTTGCGGACGTACTCCCCAAGCAGCAGGCTTAACAACTTCTCTCCGGCACTGGGCGCCCCCAAAGGACCCCCAACACCAAGCCCGCAGCGTTTACACCCTGGACTACCGGGGTATCTAATCCCGTTTGCGCCCCAGGGCTTCGTCCCTCACCGTCGGATCCGTTCTAGTCAGACGCCTTCGCCACCGGTGGTCCTTCCAGGATTACAGGATTTTACCCCTACCCCGGAAGTACCTCTGACCTCTCCCGGTCCCAAGTCCCGCAGTCTCCCCGGAATTCGGACAGTTAAGCTGGCCGATTTACCCAGGGATTTACGAGACCGGCTACGGACGTTTTAGGCTCAATAATATCGACCACCACTCGGGCCGCGGGTATTACCGCGGCGGCTGGCACCCGTCTTACCCGGCCCTTACTTCTCCTGCTTTTTAGACAGGAGAACAGCCAACACAGTGTGTTGGCACTTGGAATTCCCTCATCGGGATTGCTCCCATTGTGAAGTTTTCGCGACTGCTGCACCCCGTAGGGCCTGGACTCATGTCTCAGAGTCCATCTCTGGGCTCCCTCTCTCAAGGCCCATACCCGTCATAGGTTAGTGGGTCCATTACACCCACTACAGCCTGATAGGCCGTAGACCAATCCTTGGGCGCCGGAGCTTTCAGCCCAGAAGCATTCCAGCATTCTGGACCTATGGGGTATTAGTCTCAGTTTCCCGAGGTTATCCCCCTCCCAAGGGTATGTTATCCACGTGTTACTGAGCGGTCCGCCGAGTCCCAAAGACTCTCGACTCGCATGTCTTAATCGAATTCCAATAGCGGTGGCCGCCGGCAGGATCAACCGGAATCGATCCATTCGGCAATTAACAACTGCCGCTAAGGATTAAAGGAGATTGGCAGGATCTCCAAGTTTCACCAATAGCAATCTCTTCGATTGCCTTACATCGAACGTCAGAACCGAGAGTTCACGTTCAAACGACGGGGATCTCGGTTCCCCATGAGTGTTCACAGCGCTGGATTCGACAGCCTCACAGACGGTCTTTCGACCTCCTCAGCGTCGATTCGCTTGCTGTGGATAAGCGTAGCCCCCTCTAATATCGAGGGCGTATATATGCATTTCGGGACGCCACATAACTTACTGCGTCCAATTCTTTTAATCACTAGAGGAAGTATTTGAGTGTTTCTATCCTAAAACAATTTCAATTTTATTGGAGAAATATTGAATGTACAACTTTGAATATCATTGCGCTCAATTCTCTATTATTATAAGAAACTCGAGTTTCATTTTCATTTCGATTGGCTAAAGGCCGCTCTAATCGTTGCGGCAAAAGAATTATTAGAGTCAAAATTCTTTTGAGGCGTAAAGCGGGGATGGCCCAGCTCGGCAAGGCGATGGATTGCTATCTCGAAGTCAAAAGGGCAAACATCCATTGTCCGAAAGGACTCGGGGGTTCAAATCCCCCTCCCCGCGCTTTTTTATTTCTCGAGTGGTTAAGCAGCAACAATTAGGAAAAAGTGAAAACAAAAGATAGTATTCTTCTTACTTCAGCTTCAGTCAAACCGTTTTCTTCAAAATTCTCTCTTGATTTTTCTATCATCTCATCGATATTCTTGCATTTCCAATAACTTTCCCATTTGTTTTGATATTCTTTCCCTCTCATAGACTCGATGATCAATGATGGAGGATCTTTCAGGAAGAAAGAAAATTCATTCATGTATGGATAAATGGCCATCCTACAAAGCTGACAGATGTTCACCAAGTAATCAGCCTTGGCTTCCATAGCCTCTCTACCCAGTGTATCTCTAAAGTTATCGCCGATCTTCTTGGCCACTTGCGGGAAGGTCAGTCTTGGTGTTCCACCGCAACAGATGTCTCTTCCTTTTATTATCTCTAGATAAGGAATCTTACTCAGGAGTTTTAGTTCCCATTCGTTCACATTGGTACGCTGACTCATGCAAGAATCGTGTAAGATCACTTTTTTCCTTGGAGATCTGTTTGGGTATATGTTATTTATTTTTTCATACAGAAACTGAGCATAATATTGTACCTCGAAATCCAGATTAAGAAATTGCGGATAGAGTTCAGTGAACAGTTCAGTAAACATGCGATAACAACCCGCACAGGTGAGTATAACTTTCTTAGGAGAAAGTGCGTTCAAGCTAGCGACAAGTTCCCTAGCCCTCCTTTCAGCTTCCTGAACCTGTCCAGCGGCAGGACCATAGGGGAAACCGCAACATAGTTTTCCTCCCCCCAACGCTACAAATTCGATTCCGGTTCTCTCTAAGATGTCTAGGAGAGCGAACACGGTGTGAGGAAAGGCGAGAAGGGTACACCCCAGAAAGACCACATTTTCCACTTTTTCTGGGCGGTAAGGCACCTCATTCAACTATCTTCTTTTAGAAGGTCTTATCTGAATGGATGAAAGATCCTTCCATATGTCAAGGGATTCTTTGATGTTTTTTGGCTGCTTTAGGTAATTTTCCTTCTTTGGCTAATCGGCATTTTATTGGCTCAAATACCATTAAAGTATCGAGCCCTGCAGGGCAGGATCTTGAACACTTTCCACACCTCGCGCAAGTGAATACTTTGAGGAATACTTCCGTTGAATAAGTTCCGTCTTTCACATAATCCATAATCTTCTTGATAATTTCTTTAGGAGTTTCATCCTTTAATGGGGTCTGAGGAATCAGCGGAGAGGATCTCACACAGTTCCCTCAAAGCGTGCATTTTGCAATAAACTGTTAAGCGACCTTATTATGGAGCCTTTCTAGGGAGATGAACTCTGGTCTAGACATTGTTTCACCATTTCGGATATTTCGCAGTCCTTCCTTCAGGGTATGTTAATCGACTGTCAAATGAACACGATGTCTCGCAGTGAAGTTTACTTGAAGTATGGTTCATCACATCCATTGCAATTTTGAATAAAAATATTTTACTAAGATCTCGATTAATGGATTCTAATATGAAAAATGACCTTCAAATTGAAAGCGATACTTAAATGATCACTTAAGAATGAGAATCTTTCAACAATCAGGATTCTCATTAAGATAATATACCTGAACACGATTGTTTCGATTGTGAAGTTCTTCGTTGAATCATACGGTTGCACGATGAACCAGGGCGAAGGGATCGAGCTCTCTGAGAAGCTAAGAGCCCTCGGACATCAGCCTGTTACTTCCGCAGATGAAGCGGAGCTCGTTATCCTGAACACATGTACTGTCATCCAGTCTACACAAACGAAGATTCTGAAACGACTAAGAGAGTTATATCGATTGAATAAGAACCTTATTGTGTCTGGATGTATGGCCGCAGTTCAACCAGAAATCATAAGAAAGGTCGCGCCCGACGTTTGGATTTTGCCGCCAGAGGAATATGACTCGTTTCAAGAAGTTATCGCTGAAAACTATGGTCGAATTTCAAGCCAGGAAATCATTCATGATCAGAGGACAACCGTTATTATCCCGATATCTCAAGGCTGTCTAGGTTCGTGCACATATTGTATCACCAGACTTGCACGAGGGACACTCAAGAGTTATCAGCCCGATCAAATTGTCGAAAAGGCGAGGCGATCGATAGAGACTGGGACTCGAGAAATTCTCTTGACAGCGCAGGACACGGCGTCGTATGGTTTTGATATCGGCTGCACTTTGAGTGATTTGATCTCGTCCATCGTTCAAATTCCCGGCAAATTTAGGATCAGAGTAGGAATGATGAATCCTGAGAGTCTTCAGAAAATCATAAATGATTTGATCGAGTCATGGCGTGATGATAAAGTCTATAAGTTCCTTCATTTGCCAGTTCAAAGTGGTAGCGAGAGGATTCTCAAGCTCATGGGTCGGAGATACACTGTTGAGCAATTCAAGTCACAAGTGCAGTTATTTAGGAATTCTTTTCCTGATCTCACTCTTTCGACTGATGTGATAACTGGTTTTCCCAGTGAAAATGAGATCGACCATAAAATAACAGTTCAATTGATACGAGAGATCAGACCACATATTCTCAATGTTACGCGTTTTTCACCCAGACCAGGGACTCCAGCTGCATGTGCAAGTGGCCAGATTCCCTCATGGATATCGAAAGAGAGATCAAGAGAATTTGCAAAGCTAAGGTTCCAGATAAGTAAAGAGATTTACAAAACAAAAGAAGGCGCAATTGAAGAGATCCTGATCACAGAAAAGGGAAAGCATGATACATGGATCGGAAGAACGCTTTCTTACGCACCGGTGGTGATCAAGGAACCGGTGGAACTAGGGAGTTTCGTCAAGGTAAAGATAATCGACTCGGCTCCAACGCATCTCATTGGCGAAATCATTGATTAGAATTCTCCGTTGCTGGAATTGATGACTGATCTATTTGTCTTCTTTTTATTGGAAAAGTTGACTCGCTAGATATGCGATTCCCTATCAAAGAAGATGTATGATAAAAACGAAGAAGGACTGTTATATAGATGAAATTATATCGCCGCTGAAAAACAGCCCCGTGGTGTAGTGGCCAATCATGCCGGCCTTTGGAGCCGGCGACGGCAGTTCGAATCTGCCCGGGGCTACTCTCTTTTTCTTATTCTTCGCTTTACTCTTTACTTCCACTCGGCGAGTTCTATCAGGATACCATCAGGATCGGCAAAAACAGCCCTTTCTAACCCTCTTCTTATATCAACACCCTTTAGTTTGCTAGAAATCGTTTCTAGGTGTTCCGAATTCAATACATGGCGGTCTTCAACCATTTTTATGCCCAAACTCTTGATCCTGTCGATTTCTTTTGCGATATCCTTGACACCGAAACAGAGATGCTTCACGCCTACTTTCATTAAATCCTCTTGTGCCCGCCTTTCTGGTTTTTCTATTGCAAGAAGCTCAAGCATTGTGTTTTGCGACTTAAGAAAAGCAATCTCTTTAATGCCAGGAATCTTCGATTTGAGTCTCATAACTTCTTCAAGTTCGAGAACTTTTGTGTAGAATTCTATAGATTTCTCTAGGTCCGAAACTGTGATAGCAATATGGTCAACTCCTTTGATCAATTAATCACCAACCTACAATATGTTGTTTAAAGTGATTGTCTCATGATCTAATAATTGCTTCGATCGGAAATAAGTCAGAATGAAATCACCATTTCTCTCGGTGCACGAGGCTTTCAAGATTCAATCTTGGTGTCCTGTGAGTAATCCCTTTCGGTTTGCCGACTGGCAACATTGCAACAGGTCTTGCGTGAGATGGAATCGACAAGATTTTTGAAACTGCGGACTCATCGAAAGCTCCAACCCAGCAACTCGCATATCCCTTATCAACGAAATAAAGAAGAATGTTTTCAATGGCAGCGGCGACATCCTGAAGACAATAAAGTTCGATTCCGCGCTTACCGTAGCTTCTGATTCTCTGGAGATTTGCACAACACACGATGACAACTGGTGCCTCAGCTAGAAACTCCTGTCCGTATGCAGCTGCCATGAGTTTCTTTTTTGTATCTTTATTAGTAACGATGATAAAATCGCGGGCCTGAAGATTTCCTGCCGATGGTGCTAGATTCCCGATTTTGATCGATTCTAACACTATTTCTTCTGGAACTGGCTCATCGCTGAAACTCCTGACACTTACCCTCTTTTGTATGCATTCGAGAAGTTCCACATTCTCACCATAAATTCACTTGCAATGGGCTATAAAAATCTTCCAATGGTGGAAAAGAGCTGAGATAAAGTGGCAAACATGCACTTTATAATGATGTTAACTAATGCGGTTTCTGTGTCGATTGAATGCACGATTGAGATTCAATATCAGAATCAGACGAAGGCGGAAACGATCAAGAGAGCAATCGAACTAGAAAACGAGAATTATGCTACTGCCAACGTAGAAGGACACCGGTTGTTAATAAGAACAAGGGCAGCTTCTATTCCAAGTCTGCTTCATACGATTGAAGATCTCCTTGTTTGTATCAAGGCGGCAGAGGATGCAATGAGGATTAGCGAGAATGGATCATTGAATGATACCTTCTCTGACGAGAACGGCTAACCCCCTTTCAAATGAAAGCATCTCATCTCTTGTCAAAAGCGATCGCCCGCACGCGACAAGATGATCATTTTCATCAACGACAAGAACCTCATCCATCGGTCTGATGTTTTCGTCGCAATCAACAACAAATTTGCAGAAAACGTTTCGTCCTTTCTGATTGAACTCAGCCGATTCCTGTTGAACAACGACTCTCATGCGTGGTGACGAAAATCCCGCGTGAAGCTTTGTTGCGCCAGCAATTTTCAATGAAAAGAATCCGTCGGAGGCTCTCATCGAGAGAATATGTTTTCCATCGACTATCACATTTCTGATCCTTCCAGTATTTTTTGATTTGATGAATGTTATTTCGCCACTAAAGAGCAAATCAGCAGCGCCTTTCCCAAATTGATAATCCGCTACCGCCGTGACTCTCGCAATATCAATGTTAAAAGTGGATTTTCCTTTCGCGATTGATTCAAGGAGTTTCTTTGTTTCCTCTCCATCGTAAATAATACACATACCATATTTCTGAATGTGAGACATTCTTTCCATGAGTTGATGTGTTTTTTCGATCAACACCTTATCGCGTATTTTCGGGAAAACCGACTGAGCGATTGGATATATCTCGTCAAGTTCAATTGGTATGGGGCCGAGCGGAGACATGATAACAAAATGAGCATCACAAATGGCAGAGATCTCTTCAATTTCTCTTGCGTATTTTGTTGTGTATGGTTTATCCGAATCCTCGAATCCCACTAATATCTGCGTGAGCGGTTGAGTGTATCTTTCAAAAAACCGCCTTTCATATCGATATACTGAGGGGCGATCGAGACTCTCTGGACCTGTATAAAAAAAAGCACTCTCCCTGCTTAACGGCTCATATTTTTCGAGAAATTCCTTGTAATTTGCCAGTCTTCTCAAACCATCAAGAAGAGCTGGATGAGAACGGCAACGCATCTCCACGAATTCCCAGAGCGTTCCTTCAAGAATCGCTTTCTTAATGCGCTCAATTTCTGCAATAGATTCATACAAATTATGTCTAGCAATTAGATCGGTGCGTTCTTCTTCATTCATTTCCCTTATTGAATCAATATCGTGTCCTCTACATGCGGGACAATCGCAGACAAGCTTCTTCATGTCTTCGAGTCGATAAGTTCCGCTCGAAAACATGAATCGACCATCTCGTGCAAATTTCGCATAAGATGCAGAATCAAAAGTGTCACATCCTAATAATACAGCAAGTGCAAAGACCATTGGATGACCCGCCCCAAAGAGGTGCACTGGTCGATTCGGTACTAGCCCCTTTTTCGAAGCGACGATCACGTCGACCAGATCGGCGAATCGATAGTTCTCCATCAATGGCACGACCCCACCAATTGGATGGATATCTACAGGTAGTGTCGACATTTCTCGCGCACACTGTTCTCTGAGATCTGGAAATAAAGAACCCTGAACAACTCCGCCGAGCAACATTTCACCTTTAATCTCTGAAGCTTCCTTCGTGCGGACAATCGTTTGCGTAATGGCCTGAGCCGTTCTGTCTCTCTCCCAATCAGGCTCTGTAAAAACGTCCAAAGGCATCCCAATATCCGATCCTATGTCTCGCTGAAACTCGACGATTTCTTTGTTCGTTGCTTCTATTTTAGAATAAAGATGTGATTGGAATGTACCAGAATCAGTCATAATAATGCCAGGAAAATCTAAGAGTTCATGCACGCCCTTGTTCATCGCACTTTCTTTTAGACTTTTTTTCTTAAGAATAATGTAAGAATTTGTGATGACAGCGCGAATTCCAAATTCTTCGTAAAGACTCTTCGGTGGTATCGTAT
>JANHAK010000215.1 GCA_024464195.1 Methanomassiliicoccales archaeon
TCCGCTATACAGTGCCTGGCATTAAGGATCTGCCAGTTGCTTGTAAGAAGCTCTTTGATGAACAGAAATGCGATATCGTCATTGCGCTCGGCATGCCAGGTGGCAAACCAATTGACAAGACATGCGCTCATGAAGCTTCCCTTGGCCTGATCCAATGTCAGTTACTCACGAATAGGCATGTTATCGAAGTATTCGTCCACGAAGACGAAGCACCCGATGAAAAGACACTTGCATGGTTAGCTGATAGAAGAGCAAGGGAACACGCCCTGAACGCGTACAACCTCCTTTTTAGGCCAGAGGTTCTTATGAAAAATGCCGGTAAAGGTTTGAGACAGGGCTACGAAGATGTTGGCCCTCTAAGGGAGTGATGAATGATGAAGAAATTCAATATAGGAATAGTTGTTTCTGAATACAATTTTGACATCACATCGATGATGCTCGAAAGGGCGAAAGAGCACGCGAAATTTTTGGATGTCAATATTGCAAAAATCGTGACGGTTCCCGGCGTCTTTGATATGCCACTTGCAATCAAGAAGATGATCCAAGAAAAAGACATTGATGGAATCGTGACAATTGGCGCCGTCATCGAGGGTGAGACGGAACACGACGAAGTCATCATGCAACATGCCGCGAGAAAAATCGCCGATCTTGCGCTTGAGTACGATAAGCCAGTAACGCTCGGAATCAGTGGCCCAGGAATGACAAGGCTCCAAGCTGAAGAGCGCATTGAAAAAGCAAGAGAGGCTATGGAAGCATGCGTTAAACTGCTCAAAGCCCTTTCTTGATTTTTTCTTCTTTTACAAATTTTTTCTTAATTTCGGAGAATGATACATAAATTTCGTAAGAAAAATCCGCTAATAACGCTGCATGTTTGAATCGTGTTTATATATTTTTCTCTACATTTTTTTCCGTGATAATTATTGTCTGGGTGATCCGAAAGAATCTTATATCGAATGAATAAATGCGAACTTCGGAGGCAATACATCGGCAATGCCTCTTAGGTTGGCACTACTATGAAGGAGGAGCTCAACAAAGTCTTAATCATCGGAGGGGGGATAGCGGGAATCTCTTCCGCGCTTGAACTCGCAAATCATGGCCATGAGGTGTTTCTCGTTGAACGTAGGCCGTCGATCGGTGGAAGGATGTCACAGTTAGACAAGACATTTCCTACACTGGACTGTGCAATTTGTATTCTTGCACCGAAGATGGTCGAGGTCTCAAGGAACCCACATATCCATTTAATGACATATTCGGAAATTGAAAGTATTGAGGGGCATGAAAACGGATTCAATGTGAAAATCAAGGTAAAAAAAAGATATGTTGATGCCACAAAATGCACAGGTTGTGGTATCTGTGCCGATCACTGTCCTCAAAGGCATCTAAATGATGAATTCAATGAAGGATTGGGGGAGAGATCAGCCATTTACATTCCTTTTCCACAGGCTGTGCCAAGAGTTGCGACGATTGATGAGCAGCACTGCCTCAGATTGACGAAGGGCGTATGTGGAATCTGTGAGAAAAAATGTCCCGCTGGGGCGATTAGATTCGATGATAGGGAGACATTCATTGATATCAACGTCAAATCGATCATTATCGCAACTGGATTCGATGTTTATGATGGGAGTTATCTCGCTCGATACGGGTACGGTCGTTTCAAAAACGTTATCACATCGTTGCAATATGAAAGGATGCTTAACGCTTCAGGACCAACAAGGGGCTTGATTGCAAGGCCATCTGATGGCAGAATCCCTACACGCCTCGGTATCGTGCAATGCGCGGGATCAAGGGTCGAAGGATGTAAGAGTTACTGCTCAAAAATCTGTTGTGTCTATGCAACAAAAGAAGCGATTCTCACAAAGGAACATTTGCCCGAATCAGAAATCCTTCTTTTCTACAATGATCTTCGAACAATTGGAAAAGGACATGAAGAATTCATCAACAGATCGAAGCAAGAACTTGGCATCCAATATATTCCCTCATTAATAGGAGACGTCGAGGAAGATGAGGAACAGTGTGTTAGGATCAGATATCACGATCGGCAAACTGACAAAGTACTTTCGGCCACGGTTGACCTTCTGA
The DNA here is from genome assembly GCA_024464195.1 of Methanomassiliicoccales archaeon. Classification (GTDB taxonomy): domain Archaea; phylum Thermoplasmatota; class Thermoplasmata; order Methanomassiliicoccales; family JACIVX01; genus JACIVX01. The sequence goes on from JANHAK010000215.1 coordinate 2,080, forward strand.
TTCTCTGCCCCCCTATCATTCCAAGCAATGGGACTGTAGAACTTGCAAGAATGCTCGATATCGATCTTGATGAAAATGGATTCGTCAAGACCCTTGACTCGAACCCAGTCGCGACGACAAGAAATGGCATTTTTGTTTGCGGATGTGCAAGAGGCCCAGAAGATATTTCCAGCACGGTTACGGACGCGATGACCGCAGCCTGCGCTGTGACACAAAGAAGCGATATTGGTGTCGCTGAATTAAAGGAAGATGAGGAGGACGTTATCGGGACGGAGATAAACGAGCCGCGAATCGGCGTTTTCGTTTGCAGCTGCGGGATGAATATCGGAGCTGTTGTTGATGTGGACGAGGTCGTTCGTTATGCCTCCACATTGCCAGGGGTGGTTTT
>JANHAK010000216.1 GCA_024464195.1 Methanomassiliicoccales archaeon
GGCCGCTATCGGGTTTTCGGAGAGACGCTGGATATCGGAATCGGTAACATGCTCGATAAGCTCGGGCGCGAGCTTGGATTAGGCTATTACGCTGGGCCAAAAATCGAAGCACTCGCAAAGGAAGGCACGAAACTCCTCGAACTTCCTTATTCCGTTAAGGGAATGGACATGGCTTTTTCTGGTATCTTGACCGCTGCTTTGAATCTTCACGCAAATGGCGCAAGTGTCGAGGACATCTGCTTCTCCGTACAGGAAACCTGCTTTGCGATGCTGACTGAGGTAACGGAAAGGGCGATGGCCCACGTCGAGAAAAACGAGGTTCTTCTCGGTGGGGGAGTTGTGCAGAACAAGCGATTGCAGGCGATGGTTGCGAAAATGGCAGAGGAAAGGGGTGCTTCGATGTTCGTGCCAGAAAGCAAACTGTGTGTTGACAACGGGGCGATGATCGCCTGGACTGGCCTTCTTATGTATCAATCAGGCATTCGAATGGATATAAAGGACACGCAGGTAAGGCAGAGATTTAGGACGGATGAAGTCGAGGTGACTTGGCGATCTTAAGCACCGAGTTTCTTTCTCTTCTGTTCTCCGACCATTCTATCGAGATATTCGAGAAACTCGTTTTCCTTTCCCTTCGGGATTGTCGCACCGCTCGCGATCGCGTGTCCCCCGCCGCTTCCCCCGACGACGCGGGCACTTTCACCAATTGCAACTGACAAATCAACACCTTTTTCAAGGATCTCAAAAGTCGCTCTCGAGGAGACTCTCGACTCCTCATCACCTATCGAAATCGCAATCGTCGGCTTGTCGCGGTCTGCGAGGTATTGCATCGCGAGACCGCAGACCGTTCCTGAGATATTGGGATTATCGCTATAGAAAAACTGGATGTTCGATAGTTTTGTCAACCCTTTCTTTTCAAGGTTTTTGAGGGAAGTGAGAATAGTTTCCTTGTATTTTTTTCTCAGCACCATCGCTTCTGTAATCGACTGCTCATCGTTCAAAGTGACACCAAGACCGATGCCTTCGTTATCGGTCCGTCCACAGGCGTTGAGCATTGACGCGAGATCCGAGGCGTAGAGCTGCAATCTTTTGAAATAAAATCGTTCATGCGAAATCTCTTCAAGCGTGCCCAGCGTGCATCCCTGTTTCATCAATTTTAGCGCGAGAAGCGACGCGATTTTTCGCCGCTCGCTCTCGTTGAGCTGGTCAACGGACATTTCAGGATTGATATTGATCGACGCAAGAAAATCAGCGACACCCTTTTCATCAGCGCTCAAGCCAGAGAAATAGGGATCGACCGAGTAAAAAAGTGCGTCCCCAATTTTACCATTTGGGATGATCGAGCCTTCATGGACTTCCACAATACCCTTTGAAAGACCTTCGGTAAGAAGGTATTCGTTAATCCCTTTCAACCCCCTGATATGCTGCCTGTCCCCGACGATACCAGCAAACGCGATCGGCAGTAAATCCCAGTTGGCAGCGTCCATTTGTGTTGCAAAGAGCTGGCAAACTGCGCTCGCAGAAGCGGCCGTCATTCCGTCGAGGCCAAAAAGGTGGGGGTTGATGTGAAAGACCTTGTCTGAATCTCTCGGAGGTGCGTGATGATCGAGGACGATGACCGTCCCCTCAATTTTCTCCAGTTCATCCAAATAAGAGGAGCCCATATCGGATAGGATCAAGCAGCCGGAATCGATTTCCGATGCGAATTGTGCGATCGCTTTCGCATCGAGATTCTTGATCATGCTTGCCTGAAAACTTTTTCCCCTTCTCAAAAGAGCGTTGCAGATGACGCCAGCCGAGGCGATGCCATCAGCATCATAATGCGAAATAATTCTAATTTCCTCGTGTTTTTCTAGCGCCGCAATCGCATTCTTGATGCGATCGAGAAGAGTTGCGGGCAGAGGCTCAGCATCATTCATTCGCCTCACTCAATCTGGAGTTCCGCCGTCTTCAGAGAATACGTCCAATTGGCGGGAATGACGCCCTCTCTCTTGTAATATTTCACGAGTCTCCTGATCTTCGATTCAATCAATTGGAGACCCCTTTTCGCCGCGAAATCTTTCTTGTTTTCGAGCAGATGCATATCGACATTGATCGCCTTTCTCATCAGAGCGGCAAGATCTTCTGGAATCTCCGGTTTCAGCCCGTTTTCTCTCAATATTTGCGTGATGCTCTTTCCCGTAGCGAGTTTGACGCTCGGTACTGCATAATTGTCTCGAAGAACGAGACCGATTCGCGCACTCGTCAACCCTTCCGCTCCAAGTTTTACGACAAGCTTTTCAATTTCCTCTTTATTCAACGGAACCCACTCAGGATTCTTCGTGATAAGTGGTCTCTTTGAGCCTGACCTGCCTCTTCTCCTGGCATGAATTCGAGCCATTTCTATCCTCCGTAACGATCCATCATCTCGAACATGAAGCGGTCGCCAATTTGTATAATAGTATATAAGGTTGACCGTTG
>JANHAK010000018.1 GCA_024464195.1 Methanomassiliicoccales archaeon
ACATTATTCCAATCGGTGGTTTGTGTGCAGGAAACCGAATTTTTGTTGAGTGTAGAGCTTATCGAGAACTACAAATTCCGTGTCCGATTTGGATCTAATAAAATCGCGGATATCATTGTCGATGAGCCAGAACCGCTTGGTAGTGGCAGTTATCCAAATGCTGGAAAATTGCTCGCTGCTGCCGTTGGGAGCTGTCTATGCGCAAGCTTAGCATTTTGTCTGAGGAAAGCGAAGGCCGAATTGAAATCGATGGCGGCAGAAGTTCGCACAACGGTGAAACGCAATGATAAAGGAAGACTACGTGTGACCGAGATCAATGTCAAAATCGCTCCAGAGGTTAACAGCGAATCGAAGCTTCGTCGCTGCGTCGATATTTTCGAAGACTTTTGCATCGTTTCTCAAAGTGTCAAAAATGGCATCCCCATCAGGGTTGATATTGATCCGCTTTTCTATCGCGAAGGAAATGATCATTGAGTTTTGCTTTCCAGTCCCTATCTGTTTCGCTCCAAATCCTGAGGCAACAGTCGAGTTCTTTTGTGAGATCCTTCTTGAATTCCTCAAGTGATGGACATATTGATAGGTCGACAGTTCGTTCTGCATTTTTCTTAAGATGCGCTCTTAACTTTGAAGGAGATTTTCTCAAAGCCGTCATTCGCCATCGCGGACGACCCTTTTTATCAATATATTCATATTTTTTTGCCGTTTTGTCTGAATCATAAATCAGGAGAATGTCGATGTCATGTGGCTCCACCTTTCCTTTAAGAAAGCTACCAAAAAGATATACCTCTTTAATATGCATTGGGAGATCATCATTTTCGATCTTTTCAATGAGTCTTTCTAGTTTTCCGTGCAGCCATTCACGTCTGTTCGATCGAAAGCCGCACATAGGTCGCCTTAAATTACAATAATCTTTGCAAGAGATAACTCTTTTTTCTTTAGAGTGCGAATATTTTCACAATTCAAATGTTCCGAATCTTCCAAAATGATTAATTTGTTTCTATCAGTTCATGATCTTATGGTCGATGAGAAAGATCGAGCAATTCTCGATCAATTGAAAAAGGATTCAAGAAAGAGTACTAAATCGATTGCGAAAATCGTCAACATGCCGAGGGCGACAGTTCATGAACGAATTCGGAAGATGTGCGAAAAAGGGGTTATTCGCAAGTTCACCATTGTTCCCGACTATTCAAAACTGGGAGAACCAATTTTGGTATTCATCCTCGTTAGTTTCTTGCCAAATCCAAGAATTTCACAAAGAGAACTCGCACAGCAGATAGCGGGATTAGAAGGGGTAATGGAAGTTCACCTTATTTCGGGTGAATACGACATATTGCTAAAGGTGAGGGGAAAATCGATGGAAGAAATCGGATCTCTCGTGATTGATAAACTCAGGCAGATCGATGGTGTTGGAAGAACGATCACCTGTGCATCTTTTGCGACTGTGAAGGAAGACTTGTGAATCGTCAAAAAATTTCTATTTGTATGAATTCCTTTAATTTATTCGAGGCGTAAATTTGCATTCTAATCTTTTGATTCTGGATTACTGGCTGTTGCTGGATTTTTTCGAATTTAATATGTTAAGGAAATGTTTAAGTCTTTATGTCCGATATAGTTTTTAGAAATCATTTGTTGCAGAGGCCTATTTTGCCGATCACTTTACATGCAAGTGTGTCATGGATCGGGGTAGGCGCTGTGCGTGGGGGGACGGATGTAATGGTGTTGAACGATAAGTTAGCTCAGGCTATCGACGCAATTCGATCTCCGCTTCGACCTGAGTTGGTAGGAGTGTTGAGATCAACAAGTGATTTGAGAATTCAAGAAACCAATTCTTTTCCTTCAAACGCCGTTACAAGTGATGACCATTCTCCTGAGAAATCTCGCGATTTGAGGGAGGTTATGTTCGGAAATTTTTCGAGAAAGAAGATTTTGTGTCAATGCGGGGCGATCGCCGATATCGATTTAGCAGTTGTGCGATTGAAACATAAACTGGGCAAAGAAGTTGAATGCATGACTTGCAGAAATCAGCGAATCGCTAGGGAACTTGAAGCATTACATGCGCACTTCACAAATCCTGAAGAGGAACAATGGTGATGTCGTTGTATTTATGCATAGCCCTTTCAAAATTCCCCATTTTCCATGTATTCTTTGAAGCAAATCTTTATAATCAAACCTGAGTGCTTTCGCCTCTTAACGATATCGATCGGAGTGTTAGGCAATGGGCATTTTTGTTGAGAGAAATAAACTGACAACACTCGAAGAAGCGGCGAAAATCGTCAAAGATGGAGACATTGTTGCAGTCGGCGGCGGCTTATGTCTCAGAGAACCGATTGCGATGTTGCACGAACTCATAAGGCAAGGGCGGCGCAATCTTCACATCGTTGGTACAGCGCATGGGTTTGATGTAGATCTTGCTTGTGGTGGTGGAATTGTCGGGACTGTTGAGGAGACTCACGTGAGTTTTGAGCAGGATTTTGGACTTGCACCAAACTACCGGCGTGCTTGTGAGAGTGGCGCTGTCAAGATTAAAGAAAGCTGTTGCAACACGATCATCAACCAGCTTCGTGCTGCAGAATTTGGAATGCCTTTTGTGCCGATGAAGAGTATTAAAGGAAGCGACGAAATTAGATTCCATCCCGAATACAAAGAATTCATCGATCCATTCACGGGCAAAAGGGTTATACTCGTGCCAGCCCTCGAACCTGATGTTGCTATCATTCATGTTAATAAAGCTGACGTGCACGGTAACGTGAAAATCGAGCCTCCTTATGTCGCCGATGTTCTCTTTATGAGAGCGTCTAAAAAGGTTATCATAACAACCGAGGAAATTTTGCCAGAAGAGGAAATGAAGAGAATAGGACCGACGATTCCATATTATGAAATTACTGCGGTTGTTCACGTTCCGTTTGGCGCACATCCAACAAGCTGTTATCCCAATTACGCATATGACCGAGCGCACATTGCAGAATATATGCGGGCGGCCTCTGCTGGTCCTGAAGTTTTCAAGAATAATTACCTTGATAAATACATCTTTGGCGTAAAATCGCACGCCGATTATATTGAGAGAATTGGTGGAGAAGCAAAAATGCGACTACTGGCTTCCTGGAAAGAAAGCCGCGAAAAATGGATGGAGTTGTTCACATATGGTTAATGGATTTGAGGTCGGGATTGACGAGCTTTTCGTTGTTAACGTCGCACGAACGATCAAGGATAGGAGTACAGTTTTTCACGGTGTTTCATCTCCGATCCCAATGGTTGCCACGTATTTTGCCAAGCTGACCCATGCAAAGGACATGGTTTATTTCGGGGGCGTTTCGAGTGCGGTTGACCCGAACCCACCGTTTCTTCCATATACGACAAATGATTGGGTTATGATTCAGGGCAGAACTGCGATGGTGACAGTCGACAAGATCTTTGATCTCGCACAAAGAGGGGAACTCGATAGATCCTTCTTTAGTGGTGCACAGATCGACAAGTATGGTAATCAAAATGTCAGTTTGATTGGAACGCCAGAGAAATGCAAGATAAAGTTTCCGGGTGGAGCAGGTGGTTGCAACCTCTCAGCCGATTGTGTCAACTACACGATATGGACGACAAGGCACCGCGTTCAGAGAAAGAAGGATAGAGCAATCTACACGCTCGTCGAAAAATGTGATTTCATTACGAACATTGGACATGTGACGCCCTACGGGAGCCGTCGTGATCTCGATTTGGTGGGTAATGGTCCTGACTGGGTTGTGACCGAACTCGGCGTTTTTGATTTTGATCCCGAAACGAAGGTAATGCGATTACGCTATCTCTATCCAGATACAACTGTCGAGACGATTTTGGAAAACACAGCATTTCGACCCGTCATACATCCTGATGTGAGGATTATGGATATGCCTACCAAAGAAGAAATTGAATTGATCCGTCAGATCGACCCGTTGAAGGTGAGACAATTAGAATTTCAGCCAGAAGAGCTAAGAAGAAAATTCTATATTTGATATAACCGCGGGAGGACAGGGGTCATGAAGGACGAAAAAATCGACGCGATTTTCAATCCAAAATCAGTCGCGCTGATTGGCGCCTCAAATAAGGAAGGGAAAATGGGTTACGTTTTTGCGAAGAACATCATCGATGGTTACCGTGGCAAGATTTACATGGTTAACCCGTCTGAGGAGCAGGTTTTCGGATTAAAGTGTTACCCGGATGTGAGATCAATTCCTGATTCTATTGACCTTGCTGTCATCGTCATTCCCGCTAAGGCCGTACCAAAAGTGATGGAGGAACTAGCAGAAAAGGGAACAAAGGCTGCGGTTGTGATCACAGCTGGGTTCAGCGAGGCCGGACCCGAGGGGAAAAAGCTCGAGGAAGAAATGATGGTAGCGGCAAATAAGGGGAAAATCAAGGTAGTTGGTCCAAATTGTTTCGGGATTTATAATTGCAACATCGGCCTTAACGCATCTTTGGGTGTCGGTACACCACCTCAAGGGGGAGATATATCTTTTGTGACGCAGTCAGGTGCTTATGGCATGGCGATATTTGCGTTTGCGCTGGATCATCACATGAAATTTGCAAAGATCATGGCGCATGGAAACAAAGCTGGCATTGAGGACTACGAAATTCTGAGATACTTAGGAGAAGATGATGAAACGAAGGTCATTTGTTTGTTCCTCGAATCTGTTAACAAAGGTAGGGAATTTCTTGAAGAAGCGAAGAAGATTACTCCAAAGAAGCCGATAGTCGCGACGAAAACTGGGAGAACAGCTGGTGCAGCTAGGGCAGCGGCCTCTCATACAGCTGCGCTTGCGGGCTCTTTCACAGCTTACGAAGCCGCTTTCAAGCAATCAGGCATCATTTTCGCGAGGAATGGAATGGATCTCATCAATATCGCGAAGGGCTTAGACTGGCAACCTCTTCCAAGGGGACCAAGAGTCGGCATTATCACGAATTCAGGTGGCACAGGAGTTGAACTTGCCGATCTATGTGAAGAAGCTGGACTCGTTGTTCCAGAACTCTCTGAAGAGACCCAAAAAAAAATAAGGGAGTTGATCCCACCCTACGCGAGTGCAAGAAATCCTGTCGATATGACACCTGTATGGCCAAAGTTCGTCGAACTTTATTCAAAGATTATCAAAATTCTTTATGAATCTAGTGAGATCGACATCATCATACCAATTATATTGCAGCGAGCAGCGATGATGCCAGAGGTGTGCCAGGCAGTTGCAGACACTGTCAATCAATGTCTCGCATCAGATCGCAAGAAACCGACATATGTTTGTTGGGTCTCAGTTCGAAGCGCTCAGGGAAATATGGATATTTTGCAGAAAAACCGTGTTCCATGTTATGATTGGCCAGAACGAACAGCGAGGGCTGTTGGCGCAATTTATGGGTATGTTGAATTTTTGAAGCGAAGAGCAATCAGTTTCGAGGGAAGGTAGGCACATGAGGGTGGAAGCTGCCAATTTAATCAAAATGGTTAGGGACGATGGTAGGAATTTCATGCTGGAGCATGAAGCAAAAGCTGTTTTGAAATCATACGGAATTCCAGTTACGCAAGATATTTTTTGCAAGACTCCTGATGAGGCTGTTCGTGCTGCGAGAAAAATTGGTTATCCCGTAGCAATGAAGATCGTTTCGCCCCAGATTATTCACAAGACTGAATTCGGTGGTGTTCGACTAAATCTCGCAAGCGATGAAAATGTTAAGTCGGCATTCGATGAAATGGTTTCAAATGCAAGAAAAAGACTGGGGAATTTCGATCTCCGTGGTGTTCTCGTATGCGAGATGGCTCGTGGACATGAGATGATCATTGGCTCTATGAAAGATGCACAATTTGGTCAGATGATCATGTTTGGAATTGGGGGTATTAACGTCGAGGTCTTCAAGGATGTTTCATATAGAATTGTCCCAATTGAAGAGATCGATGCTCTCGAGATGATTTCTGAGCTAAAGGGAAAAAAACTGATCGAAGGATATCGGGGAAGTGAGAAAGTCGATATCAACGGCATTGTTTCCACCTTGATAGCCGTCTCTCGATTGCTTTGCGATTTTGACGAAATCGAAGAAATGGATCTCAATCCCATTTTTGGTAATGCGAGGGGCGTTAAAGTCGCAGACGCAAGGATTATTCTGAGCAAAGTCAATTCTTGACGTGTCAAAGTTGCTTTTCGTAATATAGAATCTCTTCTTTTTTTCCTAAATGACCAAGATCAGTGTGTTTTGTGAAGCAAGCATATATAAATGAGTAGTGCGCTAAAAATTCGCAAGGGGGGTTGATTAATAGATGGAAATGACATCGATGCAACGGTTTGAGGCGGCCTTGAATTTCGAGACGCCTGACTATGTCCCTGTGTCACTTTTTGGGGGGATATTTGAGGTACACTTTGTACCGGGAATGGATGTGATTAAATACGGCACAAGCGGTGCCAACATGGCAAGAGCACACATTGCTTTTTACGAGCATGTTGGCGGTGACAACATCTACTGCCTCTCCGACATGGGGCTGATCGTGCAGGGTTGGGGAGTGAGAATGAAACTTCCGGTTGAGCCAGACATCCACATGGCGCTCGGAAAGTTTCCGGTCAAAGAGCCTGGAGATTGGGAAAAACTGGAAGTACTCGATCCGCGGGTTGACGGAAGAATGAGACTCTATCTCGATGCATGTGCCATCTGCAGCGAGAAATATGGTGATAGAGTTCCGATCGGCGTATCGATGCCGAGTCCGCTGACGACGACCACGCATGTCTGTTCCATGGAAGATACACTCATGCATATGATCACCGATCCCGATGCGTTGAAGAAGGGACTGAAAGTTATCACAGACACGATTGCGGATTTCATCAATGCATGTGTCGATAATGGAGCTTATTTTGCAGGCTACCTTACAACAAGGGCGAGCAAGGAGATCACAACTGTCGAGCAATACCGTGAATTTGGTGCACCCTACGATGAGGAGATCTTCAGAAGAACGCCTGCTATGGTTCATGTTCCACACATTTGCGGTGTCGAACCGATGTTCGAAATCATCGACGATTATAGAAAGAAATTCAAGAATGTTAAAGCGATTTCATGGTGGGACAGAGGAGCAAAACCGAATCTTGCTGAAGCGAAAGCAACATACGGGAAAAAGCTCGCTCTGATGGCGGGCATTGATCACACGAATACACTCGTTTCTGGAACACCGGATGATGTGGCTGCTGAAATAAAGAATGCCTGCGAAACTGCAAAAGAGGGCAGCGGATTTGTTCTAGCGCCGGGTTGCGAGGTTTCTCCGAAAACGCCATGGCCGAACATGCGCGCAGCCATCAACGCAGCGAGAAGATACGGGAAGTACTGAAAATGGTGTGGAAACCTTTTCACTTTCTTTCCTATTTGGCTCCTGATCGAAAAATTGTATTGGCGGGGTCTTCTCATATCTTGGAGTTACTGTCGAATAGGTGAAAAAGCGGTAAGCGGAGTGGTAAAATGAATGAGGAACAATATAAGATGGCATATGAATGCGTGGTCAACGGAAAAGTTGGAGAAGCGCAGAAAATTGGAGAGATGTTGAAAGCTGCAGGCGTTGACAGTAAAGACGTCGGCAAGGTTCTCATCGATGCGATGAATGTCGTTGGACATAAATATCGGGAACGAGAAATTGCACTACCTCAGCTTATTCTTGCAACGCATTCGTTCAAGAAAATGCTGTTGCCGTATGTGATGGATACGAAGGGAGAAGCTGGAACAGTCGTTATGGGCGTTGTGCAGAATGACATTCATGATATCGGAAAGAACCTTGTTGTCGGCATGTTGCAGGTCTATGGCTATAAGGTTCATGATCTTGGAAAGGATGTGCCGCTCGACAAATTCGTCGAGGCTGCAAAGCAGCACAACGCCAATATCGTTGGTGCTGGGACACTGCTTACTGCTACAATGCCAGAATTGGAGACAATTCTTAACAAACTAAAAGATTCGGGAATGAAGGACAAAGTCAAATATATGGTCGGTGGCGCCCCCATTACAACGACTTTCGCCAAAAGGATCGGAGCAGATGGCTATGCGGCGGATGCCGTTCTTGCTGTTGAGATGGTCGCAGAATTGATGAAAGGGAATCAGTGCTACTTGGCTGCGCGACAAGAAAAGGCTTGAATTTGAGGTAGTGGTCAGCATGATTCATTCGATGAATTCGAGGGATAGAGTATATGCTGCCCTGACGCGTGGACCCGTCGATCGGATTCCCGTTTGTGGTATGGGGTGGACAATTGGGGCGGTTGCTGGCGGTTTTTCGACAAAGGAATATGCACAAGATGGCAATATTATGGCGAAGGGACAGATCGCTTTTTGGAAAAAGACAGGCGTCGATATTCTCAACCCGACTTCTGATATGGGGCAGCTCGCCGAGGGATGGGGCGTTAAAATGCGATACGAAGCTGATCTTACGCCGATGCTTGATGAGTTTGCTGTCAAAGAACCTAGCGACTGGGAAAAGCTACGCGTTCTTGATCCTCTGGTAGACGGCAGAATGCATGTGACAATCGAAGCTGTGAAGAAAGTCAGAGAGCATCTTGGAGATAAAGTCGCCCTCATGCCATATGTTCCGAGCCCGCTGACCTCCGCTACCCACGTCTGTTATATGGAACAAGTCATGATGGATATCTTGCTAAATCCCGACGCGCTTCACATCGGCCTGAAGACAATGACAGAGACGATCATTGCATACATTGAGGCAATCATGGATGCGGGTGCCGATGGTGTCCTTTATGCAACAACCCGCGCATCTGGCGAAATAACGACTGAAGAGCAATATAGGGAATTTGGAGAGAAGTACGATCGGCTCGTGCTTTCTTCGCTGAAGAGGCAAGATGGGACGAATATACTGCATGTATGCGGTGTCGAGCCACATTTTGGGATCCTCGCAGGTTACACGAATGCAAATGGAATCAATTGGTGGGATCGCGGGAGCAATTTAAGTCTTGAAGAAGCAAAGAAAAAGTTTGGAGACAAAATCTGCCTTGTCGGTGGAATCGATCAAACGACGACACTTATTCTTGAGGGCGCTGAGGCGGTTGAGCAAGAAGCGAAGGAAGCGATCGAAAAAGGCTTTGCCGATGGGAGAGGAATGATTCTTTCGCCAGGTTGTGAAATCTCGCCAAACACGCCTTTAGAAAACGTGAAAATGATGGTGAAAGCAGCAGAATTATATGGGAAGGGGGGTAGATAAATGAAGGAAAGAGAAAATGTTAAGAAGAAAAGTGCGAAAAAAGCTGAAAAAAGTGATGTGAAAAAAGAAAAGGGGATTTTTCTCGATACAGCGATCATCAATGCGAATGTGATCACTGTCGACAAGAACATGTCGAGGGCTGAGGCCGTGGGCATTCTGAACGGTCTAATAGTGGCTGTCGGGAGCAATGAAGAAATTGAATCAATGGTTGGCAGCAAGACAAAAGTGATTGATGCGAAAGGAAAAACCGTCCTTCCAGGATTTCACGACTCACATATGCACCCTTTGTTGGTCGGTCATTTTGCTAGAGGCGTACAGCTGACAGATGTAAAAGATATTCCAGAAATGCTCGAAAGGATCAAAGAGAAAGTTAAAGAAACGCCAAAAGGAGAAATGATTCTCGGATTTGGTTGGAACCAGGAGCGCATGGCGGAAAAGCGATATCCGACACGCTGGGAAGTTGATACTGTTGCACCGGATCATCCAGTCTTTCTCATTCACTGGAATGCTCATATCTACTTGATCAACACAATGCTGATGAAACAGAAAGGCATTACGAGGGATACGCCAGATCCACCAGGTGGCACGATTGTCAAGGATGAGAAGGGAGAGCCAACTGGTGTCCTTCTTGAAAACGCGATCGATCTTATTGCACCAGGATTTCTAGAAACTGGTGCAGGACTGTTTAGTTATGAGCAGAGTAAAGTCGCACTCAAGTATTGTGCGGATAAGGCAGCGGAATGGGGACTCACATCGATTGTCGATATACTCGCGGGAGACGCACAAGTGAAAGCTTATCAGGAGCTCGAGGCAGAAGGGAATTTGCCAGTAAGGGTCAACTTCTATTTGGGATTCCAGTATCTTGATCACTTGATCAAACTTGGTATAAAAAGTGGTTTCGGCTCCAGTAAAGTAAGGTTAGCTGGTGCGAAGATGATCGTGGACGGTTCACTCAGCAGTCATACCGCTGCACTTCGTGAACCATATACTGATATGCCCGACAGCAAAGGCGTCATGCGACTTACACCCGAAGAGATCAGAGCATTCGTGGAAAACGCCACGAAAAATGGAATTAGAGTCGATATTCATGCACTAGGAGATGGTGCAATCGAAACGGTGCTCAAGATTTTTAAAGAAACGCTGAGCAAATATAAAGTCAAGGATCCAAGGTTCAAAATCAGCCATTGTATCATACATGGCCCAGACCTTATTGAGCAATTCAAGGAAATGAACGTAATCGCAAACGTGCAACCGGTCTTCATCATGAAAGGACAACACTGGATTCCCAGGCTTGTCGGACCACAGAGGGAAAAATACGCACATCCATATAGATCCATGATGGAAGCTGGTATCCATATGTGCTCTGGAACCGATGCTCCTATCGAAACGATGAATCCGCTCATGAATGTCTATGCGGCCGCTGTGAGGAAGGATGCACAAGGAATTCCTGAAGGAGGCTGGCATCCCGAGCAATGCGTTCCTGTCGAACATGCGTTGAAAATGGTGACGATTGAGGGTGCTTACGCGACTGGAGAAGAGCATGTCAAAGGATCAATAGAAGTGGGTAAGTACGCGGATCTCGTCATCCTCACCGACGATCCACTTGCAGTAAAACCTGACAAGATCAAAGATATTCGCGTACTCCTCACAATGGTTGGTGGAAAAGTTGTTCACTCAAAAATGGAATGAGATGTCTGGCAACTATGAAAATCCTCTATTTCCTTTTTACCGTGAGGAACTTCATTGGATGCCGCTAATTGACCCGCCTTAAGAAGCAAAATTATAAGGAGAGAATAGGAAGTAGCTGAACAGAGTCGGAGGATATTGGATGTCTGAAAAGAAACTTGAAAAGATATCGATCATCGTTGAGCCGCCTGGTCCAAAGGCACGTGAAATACTCGAAAGGGATAAAAAATATCTTGCGACGACGAATAAAGTCATGCCCATTGTCGCTAAAAGGGGACAAGGACTCTATGTCGAAGATGTTGATGGCAATGTTTATCTGGACTTTCAGTCTGGGATTGCTGTCAACAATACTGGCCACTGTCATCCAAAGGTTGTCGATGCTGTGAAAAAACAGGTTGCTGAACTCATTCACTTCCCTGGCATTCTTCTTTCTCAGAATATTGAGGGTGAGGTCGCAAAGAAGCTTAACGAAATCACGCCAGGTGATTTCGTGAAAAAGGTTTACTTTATGTGCAGTGGCGCAGGCGCGATTGATTCTGCGATAAAAGTGGCGAGATGGGCAACAGGTAGACCAAGGAATATTGCATTCATCGGAGCGTTTCACGGAAAGTCCATCGGTTCGATGAGCCTAACAGCAAGCAGAACTGCTTATCGGAAAGGCTTTTTCCCAGAGATGCCAGGTGTTCTACACGTTCCATATGCTTATTGCTATAGATGCCCTTACAAGATGACTTATCCTAGCTGCGATCTTTACTGTGCCAAGATCATCGATGAGCTCTATCTCCAGAAGTTTATTCCGCCTGAAGAGGTTGCGGCCCTTTTTGTCGAGCCAATACAGGGCGAGGGCGGGTATATTGTCCCACCGAGACCTTGGATGAAAGAAATCAAGAAAATTTGTGAAAAGTATGGGATTCTCTTCGTTGCTGACGAAGTTCAATCGGGATTTGGAAGGACAGGAAAATGGTTTGCGATTGAGCATTTTGATGTTGTTCCAGACATTATGGTCGTTGCAAAGGGAATCGCTTCTGGGCTGCCGATGAGCGCTTGCATTTTCAATGAAAAATTCGATATCAAGCAACCTGGTGCACACGCTACTACATTTGGCGGGAATCTTGTTACTTGTGCAGCAGCGTTAGCAACGATCGAAGCGATCGAAGAAGAAAAGATGCTGGAGAACGCGACGAAACAGGGCTCTTACATGATCGCG
>JANHAK010000217.1 GCA_024464195.1 Methanomassiliicoccales archaeon
GTACAGGCGTAGGTTCAGTGGTTGCGAGAACGATAGGCATGACGGTCATTTCGTTTGATAACGATCCTTCGCTTCTATCGTGCGGTCTCCGGACTGGAAGATTGCTGCCCGAAGAAACAATGTGCATTGATGCTTCTCTCGCATCTAGGTACATCAAGAGAGCGGGATATGGCCTTATTCTTATGGCGGGAGAAATTACACCATTTAATTCATTTCTATGGAAAAGAATTGTAGACGAGATCCTCTTGCTAACAGAGAATACGATCATCACAACAGGGACAGAGAAAGAAGCACTCATGATCAGCAAGTGGTCAGGCGAGAAGGGAAGAAGAGTGGAGCTGGTTCAAAATGAAAAGAGCGATTTTTACGACCAGTGGATTTGCATAATACGGAAAAGATAAACAATCATTTCTCATTCTCAAACAAGGAAGAGAATAATACCTCATTTTCTATGTAAGATAAGCGTGGTCTTAATGGAAGAAAGAGTTAGAGTTGCTGCAGCTCAATTATCACCAGTCTTTATGAATAAGGAAGCAAGCCTCGATAAGGCGTGCAAAGCTATCGAGTCGGCTGGAAAGGCTGGAGCAAAACTCGTTGTCTTTTCGGAAACATTCATTCCTGGATATCCATACTGGCGTGGTATCTTGCCGATTTCGAAATGGTCCAATTGGATGGTAGAGTACCAGAAGAATTCCCTGAAAATTCCCAGTCCTGATCTTGATTTATTGTGCGAAGTTTCGAGAGATGCGGCTGTTATTACGGTTATAGGTTGCAGCGAAGTGAGCGATGTCAAAGGAAGCGCGACCTTGTATAACACAATTTTGTTTATTAACAACAATGGAAAATTTCTCGGTCGTCACAGAAAGATCATGCCTACGCATGCTGAAAGGATGATATGGGGAATGGGGAATGCTGAGGACATTGCAGTGTTTGATACGCCTATCGGGAGGATTGGCGGATTGGTCTGCTATGAGCACCACATGACACTTCAAAAGGCTGCGATGGCAGCACTGGGTGAGGAAATACACTGTGCTCTTTGGCCTGGTTGGTGGGTTATGGAACATCACCCAGGGGATAAGAGAAGGTGGAGAGAGGGAGATTCCCCCTACTCCTGCGATATTGAGCACGCCGTCAGAGAATATGCGTTTGAAAATCAGGTTTTCGCAATCAGTGTTGGCCAGTATATTTCTGATGACGTAATGCCACTGGATTGTAGGGATTTCAATGTTGCAGCAGGGGGGAGCTTCATAGTAAATCCAGCGGGAGTTATCATGGCAGGTCCCGTTTTCAATAAAGAAGAGATCCTTTATGCCGACCTATCAGCAGAAGATCGGGCGTTGACGAAGGCATACTTCGATACCCTCGGCCACTATTCACGTCCCGACCTCTTCAGACTTGAGATCATACGCGGCACGGTCAGTGGCAATCGTCATACGCCTCCTTCAGAAGACCAAGATCGGACAAGGGAAACTGCCGTCTCGTATCAATCTGGTAAAACGATTGAAACAAGAAAGAGATAGCTTCCAGAATAATCGCAATGTTGCAAACACTGCAACTCGATTTGATGATCAATTGATAAAACAATAAACCAGATTTTTAAAATTCAATATAGAGGTCATACACAAATGAAAGGGTAAACATCGAATGACAGAAAAACCCAGCGTAATTACGACTCATCGCTAAAGTCCTAGTTCTTGATGCACCCTCTTCATTCCATTTAGAGCAATTTGCAAGTACTGTTCGATTGAGAGACCCAATTGTTCACAGATAGCGATCCTTTCCCTACTGACGTTTTTCGCAAAATCCTTTGATCTGTATTTCTTAAGAAGTGTCTCTAATTTCACTTCTTCGAGCTTTTTCGATGGCATAACAAGCGCACATGCGACAATCAGACCAGAGGCGGCATCGGAAGCAATGAGAGCTTTCTTGAACTTACTATCTGGTAAAACCGATGTGTATTCATAATTATGTGCCAAAATCGAGTTGATGATTTCATCATCAGCAAATCCCTGGAGCAATTCCTTTGCCTCCAGGGTGTGCTTTGAAGGAGCATCACATATCTCGAAGTCAATGTCATGGAGAATTCCAGTCACCTCCCATTTCAACGCATCTTCTCCAAGATTCATTGCTAACTCCCTCATGATCGCGCCAACCGCGATCATATGCTTCAGGTTGTTTTCTTTCGAGATGTAGTTCCTCACCGCGCGAATTGCCTCATCCCTTGAGATCATTTATTATGAGATATCACTAGAACAATAATTAACCTACTCTAGGATGTTCTTTTCTTCATGAATTGCTTACACATCCCTGGTACTTTGCAAGTTCCACTTGGCAACCTAGATGGTTCATAAAAAAAGGCAAAATCGAGGATCGTAAAAAATCAATAATTACTTAATTTTAAATTGCAGAGTAAGATCCGGCTCCACTTTGT
>JANHAK010000019.1 GCA_024464195.1 Methanomassiliicoccales archaeon
GCAATTTATTAGCGGCTTCCTTCGTCACATTAAAAACAGTCATCCCTTCAGATACAGGCACGTCAGCCCAAAGAATTCGCCCATTTCCAAAATCGATTAAGACAGGACATTCATCTATCCCGTTTGCTTGTGCAACGGAAATGCCCATTCCAGATAAAATAAGCAATGCGATTATAGCCAGTTCCCACTTCATACAGTCACCTTTCTCATTCTGGATGATTTTAATTGGATGTATCATCCCACTAGATACCTCAATTGTATTCTTATATTTAATCATTTCCAATTCAAAATACGACAATTAAATGAAAAGAAATGAAAATCCAGATAAAAATCATAGAAGATCAAATGCCGCTGCCAGTGCACCTTTCTCAGCTAATAGAAGATTTGTTGATCTCCCCACAATGATAACGTCCCCTTCGTTAAGATCAAAGGTGTTGCGTAATAATTTCGCGATATCTGGTCGTTGTGCATCGAGGTCGTAATCATTTGGTATAATAAGTCGACCTCCTCTGATCACGATTGTTGTAGCCCCGTCCGCTCCAGCCTTCACAGCTGAGTCGCGCTGTTCAATGCCAGATTTTACTTCTTGACTTTTCCCACTGACTCTTACAGCGACACCGTGTTGTCCCATTGTAATGTCTGTTGGCTCTAGATATCTAATCTCTATTGGCATTTTCGTTAAGAATTGAAGCCCTCTTGATGTAATCTTGACACCCGCGTGTTTCACATCTACAAACTTTTTCTCCCTGAGATATTCGATGATCGTACGCATGCTTCCCTCACCTACGCCAACGATTTGTGCTAGTTGCCTTCTACCTCTTCGTTCGCCATCTGATAGCACCTGTAAGGTCTTAAAGACATGAAAATCGGAAAAGCGATGAATAGGTCCGTATTTTGGAGCGGCAATGATCTTCATCGACTAGAATACAGGAATTTGACCATTTACTATTTTTTCTGTGATCTTTCCGATATTCTCAAGCCAATACGAAGTAATGCTCTCAGCCTCTTTTTTCAATTTCTCGAAATTTGCATTATTCTCAAGTATAAGCTGCACACTTGCAGTATGAGGGTCGAAAATTGGCCGTCCTATCTGGGAGAGAAGGCGAACTCTTGCCTCAAGAATATCCCCACCTCCCATCTGCGCAATTTCTTCTGCGATTTGCTTTGCGAGAATGTTATACAATTTTCCAACGTGCGTTACAGGATTCTTACCTGCAGATGCTTCCATACTCATCGGCCGATAAGGGGTTATCAGTCCGTTGACTCTATTCCCACGTCCTACAGAACCGTCATCGCCGTTCTCCATTGAAAGACCAGTAACGGTAAGATAATAAATACCCTCCTTATAGTTGTCCGCTGCATTAATCGTGACCTCGACATCGTTGTTGGTGAATTTAACGGCGTGGTCCGCTACCATTTCAGTTAATTCTTCAATCACGCTCTGATAATGACTTGCGTCATCAACATATTTATCAACCATCGCGCAGGCAATTGTCAATGAAATCTTGCTATTGATTCGCGACGCCATGACTTTCACGTCTTCGCCTGTTTCCTTCAATTTCTTCTTAACAGGACCGTTGATGAATTTTTCCGTTTCAAGAACCACGCGCTCTGTTTCACTCAATGGCGCGTATCCTACACCGAAGGATGTATCATTTGCAAGGAGTTTCCTTGTTTCGTAAACACTTGTTAGGTCTATGCTGCCCTTTCCAATTCGGCAGTCGAGCATGACGTCTGTTGTTACATCTAGATTTGGGAAATGTTCTTTTAAATAATCTGAAGCCGCCTTAATCGCAGTGTGCCTAATCGGCAACCGATCGCCGTTGACTTCTGTTGTTGCTCTACCAACAAGCAGGATGTATATTGGCTCAAGAATCACACCACCTCCAAATTTTGGGGCGGATTGACCTCCGACAATTTGTGTTTCGTCAGTGTTGTGATGAAGAATCCTTCCGTAGCGCTCGAGATACATTTTGCACAAAGCTCTACTCACCGATTCCGCGAGGCCATCTGCCACACTATCGGGGTGGCCAATTCCCTTTCTCTCGACGAGTTCAACCCTTTGTCTCGATACAGGCGTATAGTCAATTTGTTCAACAACGATATTTGCTGCCATTAAACCATCACCCTTTATTGATCGTTTGTATACGCGATTTGCCCCGGCAATCTATACGAATCGCGAAGTTAGGGCGGCAAAATGATTTCGTATTTAAATACATGTTTGATGCAATTATTCAAATAGGAATAATTTAATTTTCATTCGACATGAAATTTCCTGACACATCTGAGATCAAACAGTTGCGAAAATCTCTCGATCTAACACAATCCGAACTCGCACTTCTTTCGAATGTCAGTCAATCAACAATAGCCAAGATTGAAAAAGGAATAATATCTGGTAGTTACGAGATAATCGTCAGAATATTCAATGCCCTCTACGAGGAGATGAATAAACGCAGACAAGGAAAGGTCGCAAAGGATGTAGCGTCAAAAAATGTCGTAGGAATAAATGTCGGAGAAAAAGTCAGGAAAGCATCAGAAATCATGAGGGAAAAAGGATTTTCACAACTTCCAGTATTTGACGGGGACAAACCGATCGGGAGTATAAGTGAATTTGGAATCCTTCGTTTACTCAGGGAAGGTTCGAGTATGAAAGATCTTGCGGAGAGATCCGTTGAGACTATCATGGATGACAGCTTTCCTATCGTGAATGAGGAGACACCCCTCGAAATCGTAACCTCGATTTTATCATTTTCAAAAGCAGTGTTAGTTGCAAAAAGGGGAAAAGTCACTGGCATTATCACAAGTTCAGATGTACTGAAACTCATTTAATTAGGTGATCAGTTTAAGTGAAAGTCGCGAGCAACCGTATACATGGTAATGATATTCTCAGGCGGAGTGTCGGGCTGAATATTATGAGCTGGAGCAAATATCCAACCACCACCTGGTGAAAGAATTTTCATCGTTTTGCGAACGCTCTCCTTCACTTCGTTCACCGACCCGAATGGCAGAAGTCTTTGAACATCAATCCCTCCATGGAAACATATTCGAGATCCAAACTCTTTCTTGAGCAATTCAGGCGCCATATTCTTCGCAAGAGGTTGTATCGGATTTAGAATATCGATTCCCATTTCAATAAAATCATTCACATAAGAATAAACAGAGCCACAGGTGTGATAGAATAACTTTGCCTTTGTTATCTTTTTAATTTCTCTTACGTAACGGGCCGTATAGGGTTTGATGAATCTACGATAGTCTTCTACTGAGACAAAACCTCCAGTTTGCATACCCATATCATCGTAGTAAACCGCCACATCTATGTAATCTCCGACTTCGTTGTAAAATGATTTGCAGACATCGATTGCCACATCGGTGATTTTCGTCGCGAAAGCATCGTAAAATTCAGGGTTAATTCTCATGTCAAGCAACCATTTGTCAAATCCTCGAAGCCCTGCATACATATGAAAAATTCGACCAGCATATCCCGGATGCGCAAAGATCGCGTAGTCCGTTCTCTCGCGTAATTCCTTCGCTTTTTTTCTTTTTCCTTCAATGAAAACTGGGTCGGATGGGTCTGGCCAAAACGAATAATTCTCAATATCCTCGACGGTTTTTGCATTTCTCAATGGCGCAAGTTCATCGGGAATACTCTTATAGACCCCAGATGGCTTTAAAATCAGTCCCCATGCATCCCTATAAAGACCGTTAGGAAGCTCTTGCAATGGTTTACCTCCAATGTTGATGTGACGGATATCAATATCCATTCGTTTCAAAATCCTCTCGTCAATGTTCTGCACGCAACTTAATCTTGTATTGATTTGAGGTTCGATTGGATCGGTAACTCCTAGCGCACGGCAAAGCGCTTCATACCCGTACGGTAAACCCATAACAATCCCAGATACAACACCTCCAAAATCCAATGGAACTCGATCTGGTTCCTTTAAGTTGATGGCGGTCAAAACTCTCTCTCTTGGTGTCATCTGTACCATCGATATCAACCTACCCTTAGATAATCCGAATATTGTTTTGATTACATCCAATTTTCTGAAGAACCAATGTCATTATGTCGATACGAAAAGATGCTATGTGAAAACATTCTCACTTCTTGAGGACGTGAACTTTTCTTTTGTCGTGTAAAAAAGTGATGCACTGTAGTTCGTGCTAGAACCCTTCTTTTCATGTGGAATTCATTCCTTTCGATGCCTAAGCGTAATTTCCATCAGATCTTCGGCAATGAAAGTATTTGGAAAAACCATACGGGCTTCGTTCTCAAGGATCGACGCATCCTCATATCTGTTGCTAATATGATTCAAATAAAGAGTGCTAGCACGCGCTCTCAGTGCAATCATTGCCGCCTCCATTGCAGTGGAGTGCCCATAATCAGTTGCCTGCTCACGAAGCGACGAATCAAGAGTCGCTTCGTGTATGATCAGATCCGAATTTTCCGCTGCCTTGGCAAATCTATCACAAGGTCTCGTGTCGCCCGATATTGCAATCTTGATGCCTGGTCGTGGAGGACCAGTGACCATTTCTGGTGTTATTAACTTCCCGTCAACCTTTACGTTACGACCTTTTTGTAACGCTCGGAAAAGAGGTCCTTCTTTCAAGCCTAACATCTTGGCTTTTTCAGGGAGAAAACGTCCAGGTCTCGTCGCTTCTTTCAAAACATAACCAAAAGCGGGCACGAGATGATCAACTGCGACCGCAAATACGTCATAGCCATCAAAATGTAAGGACTCGCCAGATTTCAACTCCATCGCTGATATCTCAAATCCTGGAGAAAAGTACCCCAAGTTTACCACCCTGTCGACAATCTCAACGATGCCAGGCGGACCGTAAATCTCAAGCTTTTTCTTGCGACCAATAAAATTCATCGATTGAATGAGACCAGGAAGGCCGAGGAAATGATCGCCATGAAAATGAGTAATAAAAATCTTCTGAACCTTCATGAATGACGCGTTTGATGACATAAACTGTCTCTGTGTCCCCTCTCCACAATCAAATAGAACAATCTCAGATCCTATCTGCAAAGCCGTTGCCGGTAGATTTCTCTTCGGTGTCGGCAAGCCACCGCCAGTGCCAAGGAAAATGATTCGCACGAAATTCCCTATTGGTCGGGACGAAATTAATCCTTTGGAGGAAATTTCATTCGAATACTAGTTATAAACACTATAAGTCCACAGATGGCGAGTATTGTTGCAAGATACATCGAACCGTGGTAGCCGAATTTGAATGAAACGACACCTCCAAGTGCTGCTCCAATAATTGCCGAAATTGAGAGGAATGATTGTAGCATACCAGCGCTTGTGCCCTTTTCATCATTCCTTTCCATAACGTATTTCAGCGATCCAACATATAGACACGACCAAGCTGACGCAAGTAAGATTTGTGCAGGGATTATTTGCCAATAGACTGTGGCTAGCGTATATGATGGGAAAGTTATTGCAGAGAGAACGAAACCAGCAATGACCAATTTTGTCGAGCCGTAGCGATCTAGAAATTGCATGAAAATAAATTGGCCGATCGAGTTCACTGCGTAAATCGCCCCGATGAAGAGCGGACCTGCTCCCAAATCTTCCAGGAAAATGGGATAAGTTACCCATATCATATTTGCACCTACATGCCTAAGCATGACTGAGAAGCACACAGGGAGATTCCTCTTAATGACTGTCAATGGAAAAAGTGGTACTTTATGCAATGACTGTTTCCCAAACGGTAGATATAATGATAATGCGAATGACGCAGCTAGAAAAGCCGCACTTGCCAAGAAAATTTCGTAATACGCACCGACGAGACCTGCAACAAAAACCCCAAGTCCAAAACCTAAGCTTCCGTATGCGCTGAACTTCCCGATTTTCTTCCCCGATTCATAAACATAAGCAATAAGTGCAGAAGGAAACATTCCAGCACAAATGCCAACAAAAATTCTGACTATAATCAATGATAGGGTATCCGTTGCAAAGATTTGAATCGCACATGCTATCGAGGAAAGCAAAAGACCGGAAATGAGAATAAAGCGCCTGCCATAGACATCAGAAGCCCTTCCAAAAAAATATGAAGATAAAAAAACTGATGCGTTATAAGACGCCACAATCATGCCTATTTCAGCATTTGTTGATCCAAATTCATTCCGCGCCAGATTTGGAACGAATAAGGATGCGGCAGAAAGCCCTGCACTAGACAGCATTTGGATTGTTGAGGGCTTCATTATCGGTGTGAATTCCTTTTAGCAATTAACTCTTTCGCTGTTTTTGATCGACCTTTTATTTCAGCGACCCAGCAGTTCTAGTTCTCGATCACGCTTCGTCGCCTTCTTGAATTGTTTGTAGTGGTCTTTGCAGAGATGAACTCTTCTACCCTCTGCCTTGAGACTGAACCCAGCCTTTTCTGCTTGTTTCGAAGACACGGAGCGCTCTCCCGATTTTGTGCAGCCCTCCACACCACATATCTTTGACTCATTAGCTGCCTTTTCTCGTGCTATCATTGATGCGGCATCTGCAGGGCTGTAAAAAGATTTTTTTGAAAGAACGGAGGAGACAAGTATTATAATTAAGATCATTAATACGAAACTGGATGATAAAAATCGCTCCTTCAATCCTATCAGCGGATTTTTCTAGGTTGGGGGAAGAGTTAAAACGAGCAGAAGATGCCGGTGCTGATTGGATCCACATAGATGTAATGGATGGTCATTTTGTTCCTAACATCACGATAGGTCCTGTTGTCATTAGATCTGTTCGTCCGTGCTGCTCTCTTCCATTTGACGTTCACCTTATGATCACCTCTCCAGAGAATTTCATTGACGAATTTGCAAGAGCTGGAGCTGACCTCATAACTATCCATATTGAGTCGACCAAATCTATAGAAGAAACCCTTGAAAAAATCAAGTCGCTAGGTAAGAAGGCTGGAATATCATTAAACCCAGCAACGCCATTTGAGGCGATTAAACCTTATACTGATTTTATCGACTTGATCCTTGTCATGACAGTTCAGCCCGGTTTTGCAGGCCAGAAATTCATACCTGAGGTTGTTCCAAAACTCAAAGAGATTCGTCAGTTTATTAATCGCTCGCGACTTGATATCGAGGTGGAAGTGGATGGGGGTATTAACAGGGAGACGTGTAATATTGCAGTTCGCGCTGGAGCAACTGTCCTCGCGGCTGGAAGCGCACTTTTTGGTGCAGCGGATATGAAAGAAGAGATCAGGATTTGGAGAAAACTTGCAATACAATAGGCTTTCATCTAAGTCTTCCTGTAATTATTTTGAGATCGCATTCGCTAAGAGAGTTTTCAGAAAGATAAATAAAGAGGCCTTTCTATCCTCCCATGGATGTCTGAATCGAATGGCTTTACAAGCAAGGGTTTTTTCATATTACTCATTGTTGTTTTTCCATTACTCCTCCTCGCAGCGGCAGTGTATTTAGGCTCAAACATTTGCGTGACAATTGCAATCATAACATGGATTGGGATCGGATTGACGATCCTCTACCTACCACACTCAAGAGATTAGAATGAGCATTGATTCTCGTTATTCCTTTGTAAACATTAATAAAAATTTTGAAGAACTTTCATGAACTTGCATCAATATTTAAAAGAAAGTTTCTAACAATGGAATTTTTTTTCAGGATGAGAATTTCTCAAATCAGCACATAGCCCCTACGAAACATAAACAGATTGACCTTTTTTCACATGGAATCCTTAGAAGAGTCGAGATATGAATGGATACTTTTTTCTAAAATTTATAAAGCATAATTCAAAAGATATATGTTCAGATGAGCCCATATGATGAACTAATATCGAGAAGAGTCGGGTAGTATGGGTGTTAATCTTTCAGAAATCGTTCCAACTGACATATTGGCCCTCGAAGCTCTATCTGGAAAGAGAATAGCGATTGATGCATATAATGCCATTTATCAATTCCTTTCAGTCATAAGACAGCCTGATGGCACACCACTCATGGATTCAAAAGGAAGAATCACTTCTCATCTTGCTGGTTTACTCTATCGAAATGCGAACCTTCTCGAGGCAGGTATTCTTCCTATATACGTATTTGATGGTGTTCCGCCCGAAATGAAAAACCAGACGATCTTGGAAAGAAGTGAGAGGAGGAGTAGGGCAAAGAAAGAATGGGAGGATGCATTGAGAAGTGGCGATTATGCAACGGCCTTCTCGAAAGCCACTCAATCGACAAGGATCACAAATGAAATTGTTGCGTCGTCTAGAGTTTTGCTCACTTATCTTGGAATTCCAACCGTTCAGGCACCTGAGGAAGGAGAAGCGCAGGCGGCTTATATGGCATCAAAGGGAGACGTATGGGCTGCATCGTCTCAGGATTTCGACTCTTTACTGTTTGGCGCACCCCGGCTAGTGCGAAATTTGACACTTACCTCAAAGAGAAAATTGCCTGGCAGGGAAGATTTTAAGGAGGTAAACATCGAACTAATTGAATTGCAGAAGACGCTAGGACACCTTGGTATTTCATATGATCAACTTATTGATTTGTGCATCTTAATGGGTACAGATTATAACGAAGGCTTGTTCGGTATCGGCCCCAAAAAAGCATTGAAGTTGATCAAAGATTACGGTAATTTAGAGACCGTATTGAAAACAATTAATGCAGATATTCCCAAGTATGATGCGGTAAGGAGGATATTTAAGGATTTTGAAAAAACTGACCAATATTCTATCGAAGTTAAGGAGACAGAGAAAGTGAAGGTTATTGAGTTCTTATGCGAGGAATATGATTTTTCGAGGAACCGAGTCGAAAACGCCCTTTTAAAAATTGAAGCAGCTTGGACAAAAATCAAAGGTCAACAACACCGACAGCAGAGCCTTGATCTATGGATTTGAATACTTTTTTGAAAATAAACATATGCCATGTTTCACACGGAAAGGAGCTAATCGAAATATTGGATTCCCAGCTCACTTAATTTTAAAAAGGACAAAAGATATTTGGTGACTGAAGGGACAATGATGATCAAGCAAGTTCAACAGAATTACAATCCCGCAGAAATCGAGAAGAAAGTGAAGGAGCACTGGGAGTGCACAAACGCGTATAAGAAAACTAAGGATCTTCGATCAAACGGTACAGATTTTTATTTTGTTGACGGTCCCCCATATACAACTGGATCGATCCATCTCGGAACCGCATGGAATAAAATCATCAAAGACACCGTGATCAGGTTCAGAAGGATGCAAAAATACAACGTTAGGGATCAGCCTGGATATGATATGCACGGACTTCCCATTGAGGTGAAGGTCGAGCAGTCAATTGGGATCAAAAGCAAGAAAGAAATTGAGGAATATGGAATCGATAAATTCGTTAGTACATGCAAAGAATTTGCTCTTGATTTTCAGAAGAGGATGACCGAGCAATTCAAGGAACTAGGAGTATGGCTTGATTGGGAAACTCCTTACATGACAATCAAGCCAGAGTATATAGAAGCGGCTTGGTGGACACTCAAGAGGGCATATGATCAGGGTCTTTTGATGACTGCAAACAGAGTCTTATCCTGGTGTCCGCGATGCGAAACAGCCCTCGCCGAGGCGGAAATTGAGTATTGGGATGAAAAGGATCCGTCGATTTATGTCAAATTCCCCCTACGTGACGAAGAGGATGTCGCACTACTTGTATGGACCACGACCCCTTGGACTTTGCCTGCAAACATGGCAGTCGCGATACATCCAGATTTTACATATGCTAAAGTCAAATGTTTCGGTCCCGATGGTAAGAGTCAAACGGTTATCGTTCTTGATAGTTTAATTGAAGATGTTGTCGCTATCTCGGATTGTGAAGAATTCGAAATATTGGAGACTATTGAAGGCGACGATCTTATCGGAAAGGAATATATTCCGCCATTTTACGAAGAGGTTCCATATCAAAGGAACGCAACGGGTAAATGGGTTCACAGAGTAGTACCTTCAAAGACTGTGGCAGCTGAGAATACTGGCTTAGTTCATATCGCTCCAGGTCATGGTCCTGAGGATTTCGAGATTGGACAGGAATTCGGTCTTGAAGCATTCTGCCCCGTCGATGAAACGGGTAGATTCACGAAGGATGCAGGAGATTGGCTCGCTGGAATGAACGTTAAAAAGTCAAACGCCTTAATCATTGAACGGCTTAAGGAAAAAGGTCTGATTTATTACGAAGGTACAATCGACCACCGTTATGGACATTGTTGGCGGTGCGATTCTCCGATTATATATCGAACGACGAGTCAATGGTTCCTCCGAGTAACACAAATCAAAGAGCTGATGCTTGAAGAGATCGAAAAGATAAGATGGACACCAGACTGGGCTGGGTCATCAAGGGAATATGATTGGACCCTGAACGCAAAAGACTGGTGTATCTCAAGACAAAGATATTGGGGTATCCCCTTACCTATATGGAAATGCGCGTGCGGGGAGATGAAAATTATCGGAATGATCTCTGATCTCAAGGGTGCTAAGGGGTACAGAGATGGGATGGAGCTTCACCGTCCTTGGATCGATGCTGTGACATTGACATGTGAGAAATGCGGCGGAGAAATGAGGCGTGTTCCAGATGTTCTCGATGTCTGGTTCGATTCAGGTGTATCGACATGGGCACAACTCGGTTTCCCAGCGAATCGAAAAGATTTCGATAGATGGTGGCCAGCAAAATGGATCACCGAGGCACATGATCAGACAAGAGGCTGGTTTTATTCCCAGCTCGCCGCAAGCTGCATTTGTTTTCAGAGGGCGCCATATGAGTCTGTTCTCATGCACGGATGGGTTCTTGACCCAACTGGGCAACCAATGTCAAAGAGTAGAGGAAATGTCATAGAACCCTCGGCTGTCATTAAGGAATACGGCGCAGATGCTCTGAGATTTTATATGATGAGGACAAACGCACCGTGGGAAGATATTGCGTTTCAGTTTGAAGGCGTCAAGAATGCGAGAAGAACGCTAAACATCCTGTGGAATGTTTGCAATTTCGCAACATCCTATATGGTCATCGACAAGTTCGATCCCTCGTCAGTAAGTAATGAAATGTTAAAAAGTTCTCTGCGAATGGAAGATCTCTGGCTTACCTCAAAATGCGAAAAACTGAAAAACGACGTGACCCGCTATCTCAATTCATACGAACTGCATAAGGCGTGCAGAGCGCTCGAAGATTTCATTTTAGAAGATTTGAGCAGGTGGTACGTGAGACTTGTTAGAGATAGAATGTGGAAAGAGGAAGGTGATCTTGACAAACTCGCGGCGTATAAGACACTCTACGACGCTCTAATGACGATTGTCAAATTGATTGCACCATTCTGCCCACATATTGCAGAAGAAATTTACCAACACCTTGATGGTTCGTTGGAATCGGTTCATATGCTGGAATGGCCGGTTCCGGATATGACAAAGACGAATGATCGATTGGAAATGGCAATGAGAACAGTTCAGGAAATCGTCGAGATTGTGACAAGAGAAAGACAAAGCAAAGGTGTTAAACTACGCTGGCCTTTGAGACGGTTGATTGTCAAACCAATGAATAAGGAAGTATTGGATTCAATCAAATCCCTGGAGAGCGTGCTTCTTTCGCAAGCGAATGTTAAAGCGATAGAATACGTCAATCCAGATCAGGAATGGAATGAACTGATCCTCAATGTAGTTCCGAATCCTCACGCAATCGGAAAGGTCTACCGACAATGGTCGAGCAAGATCGCAGTACTTTTAAAGAGCAGGCCTGCAAAACAGGTGAAAGAAAGCATCGAGAAAGGGGAGTATTGCTTGGGTATTGAAGGGCAACTCATCAAGATCGAGCCGAATATGGTCTCATTTACTGTGTCACTTCCGCCTGATGTGGTGAGCGCTAAATTCTCTGAAGGAGAATTGTACATTGATTTCAAGATCACACAGGATATCGAAGCAGAGGGATTTTCGCGTGAATTGATTAGAAGAATTCAGCAAATGAGAAAAGATGCTAAACTGGATATCGAAGAGTACATTAAGGTCCAGATAAGAG